>JAFSBM010000205.1 GCA_017437285.1 Ruminococcus sp.
ATTTGTAGGGTCACGGCGTGCCGTGACCGCAATTTTGGTACGAAATTTACAATAATTATTCAAGAACCGTTACATTATTTAACGGACACGGCTCGCCGTGTCCCTACAAAATATCATTGTACAAAAAATGAACGGCAGAAAAATTTCCACCGTCTACTTTCTAACATCTAACCTCTAACCTCTAAACAGCTAAAGGCTAACGGCTAAAGGCTAAAAGCTTTAAAAAAAGTTGACTTTTAGGCGTTATTTTGTTATAATAAAATTGGATGTTATACCTCAAACTCGTTGACACATTGGAAAAACCGTTGCATATCTTCGGTTTTAACAGTTAAAATAAAAAAATATATATTTTTTGCGATTTTTACTGCGATAATTGAGGGGGGCAAGTTGTTTAATATATAGAAGGAAAAACAACGCCCTATAATATTACTAAACTTATTAAGGAGGCTCATATGGATAACGGTGCAAGTAGCTACCTCCGTTTCCTTAATGATGACCGAGAGGGTTTTGTTCAGCTTGTGAAAGATTACAAGGACGGACTTGTAATGTTCCTCGACTGCCTTACAAACGATATTCATATCGCTGAGGAGGCAGCTGACGAAACCTTTCTAAAGCTTTATGTTGATAAGCCGAAGTACAAGGCGGCACATTCCTTCAAAACTTGGCTTTATACCATTGGAAAAAATATCGCTCTGAACTATATGAAAAAATACAAAAAACACAAAAATATGCCGATTGAGGACTATTTTTATCTGTGCGATGAGGAGGATATTGAGGGGAATTACATAAAGAGTGAAGAAAATCTTCGTGTTCATCGTGCAATAAGAAATCTTAAAAAAGAATATGCCAATGTGCTGTATCTGGTCTATTTTGAGGATATGACCAACGCTGAAACAGCCGAAGTTATTGGCAAATCCACAAAGCAAGTCGCCGATTTGCTGTACAGGGCGAAAAAAGCTCTGAAATCAGAATTGGAAAAGGGGGAGCAGAATGGATAACTACAGAAAAAGCGCAGAAGAAATAATGCGTCGTGGCGATGAAATCCTTGCTGCAAGAAAACGCCGTTCTGCTATATACAAACGGACAGCCTTTACAGTATCGGGACTTTGTGCTGCAATCATTGCAGGTGTGGGAATCTGGAATAATCCCGATTTGCAGCACCTCATAAGTCAGACACCGCCTGACATTCCTATTATTTCAGAAACTACAGAAACGACGCAGAATAATAATTCTGCTTATACTTCAACTACAGAGAGAGAGGGAACTACGGCAGTTACGGAAACAGTTACCACAAGCGTATCTGTTTCCACCGCTGTAGTTAATGAAAATCAGCCTGAATCTACAACGGCAAAAACATCAGCTTCCGCTGAAAATTCAACGGCAGCTGTGACAACTTCTGTTACATCGGCAAAGGGAACTTCTGCAAATATTACAACTGTGTTAACCACAGAGAAAAGCCAAGTTACTGCAAATACTACTACCACCGCAAAACAGTCTGCGACTACACGAACAACTACTGCAAGGCAGTCCACAACACGAACTACTACTACACGAAGAACAACTACAAGACCTTCTGCAACAAGAATTACCACCACAACTACAAGACCACCAATGACAACAAGACCTACTACCGAATCACCAATGGCAACAAGTACTACAAGACCACCAATGGCAACAAGTACCGCAAAACCGCATACGACAACAAGATTTACCACCACAACTACAAGACCACCAATGGCAACAAATACCGCAAGACCGTCCACAACACGAACTACGACTACACGAAGAACTACAAGACCATTCACAACAGTGCCTGCGGGAACAAATACTGCAAGACCGCCAATGACATATCCAACAATTATACAGACTACTACAAGAACTACTATAACTGCAAGACCGCCAATGACAACAAGAACTACAACATATGATTATACACCACCTATGACATCAAATACTCCAAGACCGACTGCAACACGCACTACAACAACTGCAAGACCACCAATGACAACAAGAACTACAACATATGATTATACACCGCCAATGACATCAAATACTCCAAGACCGACTGCAACAAGAACAACAACTACAAGACCTATAATTCCGTCTACAACAAGAACTACAACTACCTATTGGTATGACCCGCCATTCGAAGCGGATACTACTACACAACCAACATCACCACCAACGACAAAACCAACAATTAAACCGTCAACTTCAATAACTACAACTACAGGACTTATAATTCCGTCAGCTACAAGAACAACTACAACAAGCACGACCACCGAAATGACTCCTTCTGCAAGTGAAACACAGACTGGGGGAGTGACCACAACGGTGACAACTACCCCACCTGGCGAAGGTACAACAACAACTCCCGTTCCTGAAATTATGTCAGCAGATACAGAATTAGTTTACATTATTTCATATGACGGTGTGGAGTATTTCAATATGTATGATGCAGCTGATACTGCATATTTAGACCGTGACAAGAGAAAATATTTAGGAAATATTTACTATAACGGCAAAAACTACGGTGCGTTGTACTATGTCTATGACTACAAGGACTATGGACAGCCTGCTCTGGTTTTAGGCAGCGGCAACGGCAAATATACTTTGTTTCTTCCTTAATTTATAATTATAGGCGGTGGGAAAATTCCTGCCGCCTGTAATTGTTTTTTAGCTTTTTTTAAAGCCGTTAGCTATTAGCCTTTAGCTTTTAGCTGTTAGCTGTTTAGAGGTTAGATGTTAGAAAGTAGACGGTGGAAATTCTTTCTGCCGTCCATTTTTTCAATGCGTAATGCGTAATGCGTAATTATTTTGCGGTATACCGTCAATCTGTGTAGGGGCGGATATTATCCGCCCGTTTTAAACATATTATCACACATAAGAAAAGACGGTAATCGTTAAGACTACCGCCCATAAATTCTTAATTCTTAATTCTGCATTAACCTGCCGTCCATAATTCTAATATCTAATTAAACTTTAATGTATATGCCATATAAATTACTTGAATTACAATTGCTGTAAGGAATGGCAGGGAGCTTGTAGCAACTGCTCTGCCACGTCTGTGCTGCTGTGGTGTAGGAGCAGGAAGTCTGTTTCCGTCAGAACGGAATACAAGAAGTAAAATTATTCCGAGAAGTGACAGTATCAATAATACAAGCATTGATATAAATGACGCTGTTTCGCTTATATCTGCCACAAGTCCTGTTACAGTTGACAATGTATTTATAAATATATGTACAACTATTGCAGGAATAATTGAATTGTGCTTCATTGTAATCTGTGCAAGGAAAACTCCCAGAATAAGGGCAAGAATGAACTGTGCCACATTGCCGTGAGCCAATCCGAAGAAAATAGCTGATGCAAATATTGCGAAACGCTGATTTGCTCTTGAAAAGACTTTCAGCAACATTCCACGATAGAACAGTTCTTCTGTAATCGGGGCAATTATGCAGGTGTAAATATAGCCTACCGCCAAAGCTATGGGAGTTTCGCCCAGTCCCTCCTGGTCAGCAAATGCCGTCATTCCGAATTTATTGAGAATAGTTTCCGCAAATGTACCTGCATAGACGGAAATCATCCACAAAAACAGGGCAATTATGCAGTACTGAAAGCCTTTTCCAAAGGTGAAATCACGGGTTCGTATAATTGACGCAGACTTAATTCCTGCCCAGTTCATACCGATTTTTGCAACAATTATATTGCAGAACAGAAAAACAAGCATATTTATGCCGACAAGAATTGATGAGCCGTACATATAGTCAGCTACACCAGTTTCCTCACCGTGGATAATGGTTATTACACTTTTAATGCCCAAGTTCAGAAATACCGACATTATAATTGACGCTATAAAGTGAAAAATCACGCACCAGCCGCCTATGGAATACTGCCGTCTGAGATTTCTGAATTCCACTTCATCAATCTCCATAGGGATTTTATATCCGGGTTCACCTAAACGTGGCTGAATTTCGGCATAATTTCCGCTGAATTTCTTGTAATCCGTGGGATTGTCAAAGGGATTTTTTTTATCCGATGTGATACTTTTCAGCAGTTCTCTGTTTTTGTTGTTCAGCTGTCTGTCTTTTTCGGCTATTGTTTCTTTCAAGCCGCAGATTTCACGGACATAGCCCGACACTTCGGCTCTATGCTCGTCTGCATTTATAAATTCGTCCATTTTACGTTTGTTTCTCCTTTTTTAGTAGTAATAATACTATTTTACCACATTTTTTTCTTTTTGTAAAGAGGGAGAGTGCTAATTAAGAATTAAATAGTCGTTAGCTTTTCGGCAATGCGTAATGCGTAATGCGTAATGCGTAATTATTTTGCGGTATACCGTCAATCTGTGTAGATTATGTGCAATATTAACAAAAGTATATGTCTTTTTTTGTGTAAAAAGAAGAGTGCAAGGATGAATGCAATTTTGTTTTTGCATTCTTGAACACTTTAAATTGATAAATCGGTTTCGGTACGAAATTCAGTTTTTTCATAATCTTACGTGCTACAAAATATCATTGTACAAAAAATGAACGGCAGAAAAAAATTCCACCGTTCTTTTAATTCTTAATTCAATTACGCATTACGCATTACGAATTACGCATTAAAACTGCACTACCTGTGACCTCCGCCACCGCCGTGACCGCCTCCGCCGCCACCGCCTCCTCTGCTGCCGCCTGAGGAGCTTTCAATCTTTGTCTTTGTGGTGTATGTGCGGATAAATCTATCCTCACGGTGAATAAATTTCGTATTCTCCGAGGAAACATACACGCTTGGATTAGCCGAGGACTTGAACTTATATTTGTGCTTAGTCACAAAGAAATAAATAATACCTGCAATCAAGCCGATTGGAAGTGCAAAAACAAGAGCTTTAAGTCTTGCACGGAGCGGCTTGTTTTTGCTTACTTTAAGTTCACCGTCACTGCCGTATGTAAAGTAATATTCTTTGTCGGGGTCGTAGTAATATGACGGACCGTCCTGTTTGCTTTCAAGCAGGTCAAGAAAACAGTAAATGCCCTCCGCTATATCATCAGTATAAAGAGATGCGTCCAAATCAGATGAGGGGAGAAAGCGGTAAATCATATTTATCATACTGCTGTCGTCAAGGTCGTCCTGATAGAAAAGTACAGCCTTGCCGCTGGTGGATATGTAGTCATATGCAGGCTGTTTGCCTGAGAAATCCATAAAGAAGAATACGCCGTCTGTATTCTTTCCGAATGTGCTGTCGTAGCTGTCGTCACAGAATTCCTCTGTGGCTGAATCTGACATATAATAGTTGCTGCCTGCTGCAAGAACAAGAATATTCATTTCAAGTTCCTGTGCAGCTTCCTGAATTTTTTCGTTGATTTCCTCCTCCTCGGAATCGGAGAAATAGCCAACATCATCAATAAATTTACTCTGTGAAGCGTCACCGCTCCAGCCGTTGTAGTCACTTCCCTTAGCAGATGCGGAAACAGGAACAACAGGGAGCGTTAAAATTGTCATAAGCAGCGTAAATGCCGCAGTTACAAATTTTTTCATATAAAGAACTGCCCTCCCAAGAATGTTACTAAAGCAACTCCAAGACCGAATAAAACCGATGCAAGTGCAAGCTTGCCCTTGTCGAGAGGGGGAGTGCCTGCCAGTTTTCCTGTCTGTCCGTTTATAGCAAATTCGTAGATTTTATCCTGATAACGGTATGTCATAAACCACACGGGGAGCATTATATACTGCCAGTCTGTACGCTCAATATCGTACTTCTGATGCTCTGTAACTGTACTTGAATAGCCTGTTACGCTTTGATTAATGACATTTCGGCAGGCTGTTTCAACTCTTTCCTTTATTCGTGGGAATACAGCCTGTTTGTCAACATCGTATTTATCAGCGAAAAATCCGCTGAAATAGGACATATCGAAAGGTTTGAGGGCGGAATAATCAAAGGGTTCAATTGACTCCATAAGCAAATCCTCAATTTTACTTTCACCGTCGGCAGGAATACCCTTTGTGGTAATATTCGCCTTACGGATTACGTCATATTCCTTTGTTTCCGTGTATCTGTAGCTGCCCGATGTCCAGCTCCTTGTCTTTTTGCCAAGTGCGTGGAAATCCGCATATACCTTGCAGTCAGTTACCCAGAAAGGCACATAAAGACCTGTCATTTTCTCCAGCTGCTGCTGTGATTTGAAGTCGGCAGGGATAAATTTTTTCTTTCCGCACCACTCCTTGAACATTTGCTCCGCCTCATCACGTTTAATGTGAAATCCGATAATCTTGCTTGGCTTATATTCCCCTTTCAGCCTGCCTGCAAGAATAACAGGATTGTGGCAGTAATAGCAGAAAGTTGCCGTTGTGTCGTCCTCAGCCATAATCTCAGCACCGCAGCTTTTGCATTGGTAGAGATTGGTGTGGGACTCAAAACTCTCCTGCTGTTGATTTTCTTCCTCAGTCTGAGGGGCTACGTCAGCGTAAATTTCCTTAATTTTTTCAAGAGTGAACATACCACGGCAGAATTCACAGCTAAGCTGTTGAGTTGCAGGGTCAAAAATGAGTTCTGCGTCGCAGTTCGGACATTTGTACTGTGCAGCGTTCAATGTAATCATCTCCTATATCAATTTAATGGATTAAACACCATACTACTATTTTATCACAAATTTGATTTTTTTGCAATAGTGCAGCGTAATTATTTTTTTAGCTGTTAGCTGTTAGCCTTTAGCCATTAGCTTTTTTTTAGCTTTTAGCCATTAGCTTTTTTTTAGCTTTTAGCCATTAGCTTTTAGCCGTTAGCCCTTAGCTAATGGGTGCGGTGAATATTGCGGTATACCATCAATCTGTGTAGGGGCGGATATTATCCGCCCGTTAAATATCATCACACATAAGAAACAACGGCAGAAATAATTCCACCATCTACTTTCTAACCTCTAACTTCTAACCTCTAACCTCTAAAAGCTAACGGCTGACGGCTAAAAGCTAAAAAAAGCTAAAAGCTTTTTTAAAAAAAAGCACATTTTCACGTTCTCCTACATATTATAATAGGGGATGAAATATGCCTTGAAATTTATGTGAATAAGGAGAAGCATATGTGTGGAATTGCAGGATTGATAAGTTTTAAAGAGGATATGCGTGGAAAGGCTGGAATTTGCAGTAATATGCAGAGGGCAATGCTGCGTAGAGGTCCTGACCAGCGAGGGGTTTTTCTCAGCTCTGAAGCGGCTTTGGCTCATACCCGACTGGCGGTTATTGACATCGAGGGCGGCAGACAGCCTATGACCGTGGGCGGTTACACTATTGTCTACAACGGCGAACTGTACAATACAGCGGAACTGCGAAAGGAAATCGGCGGAGAATTTTCCACCGTTTCCGATACGGAAGCAGTTCTCCGCAGCTATATGAAATGGGGTGAGGACTGCGTTTCACGGCTCAACGGCATTTTCGCCTTTGCAATTTACGAGGAAAAAAATCACCGTGTATTCATTGCACGTGACAGAATTGGCGTAAAACCGCTGTTTTATCACGAGGGGGAGAGGGTTTTCACCTTTGCCTCAGAAATATCCGCAATGCTTGAAAATCCCGATATTCCACGAGAAATCGACACAAAGGGAGTGGCGGAACTGCTCCTTTTAGCTCCCGGAAGAACCGCAGGCTATGGAATAATCGGCGGAATTAAAGAGGTCAAAGCAGGTCATTGCGGCTATTTTACCAAAGACGGCTTGAAACTTCACCCCTACTGGGAGCTGAAAGCCGCAGAACATAGGGAAAATTTCGCTGAAACCGCAGAGCATACCCGTGAACTTGTCCTTGACTCAATCCGCCGTCAGCTTGTATCCGATGTACCTGTGTGTACATTTCTTTCGGGCGGTCTTGATTCAAGCATAATTTCCTCAGTTGCCGCAGCTGAAATGAAAAAGCAGGGGAAAACTCTCCACACCTTTTCCGTGGATTACAAGGACAACGGAAAGTATTTCACAAAGTCCCATTTTCAGCCTGACAGCGACAACGAATATATAAAAATTATGGAGAATTACATCGGGGGAGTTCACCACTGGACGGTAATTGACGTGCCTGAACTGGTGGACGCTCTCTATGATGCCGTAGATGCAAGAGGACTTCCGGGAATGGCTGATGTTGATGCGTCCCTGCTCCTGTTCTGCCGTGAAATCAAGAAATACGGAACTGTGGCACTTTCGGGAGAATGTGCAGATGAACTTTTCGGCGGTTATCCGTGGTATCGTGACGAGGATATACGTATGACTGACGGTTTCCCGTGGGCTAAGAGTACCGCATACCGTATGGGATTTATCCGTGATGACATTGCCAAGGAAATAAAAGGGGAGGAATACGTCTATTCCGCATATCGCAGAACTGCCGATTCCGCTGATAAACTGCCCACAGATTCGCCCCTTGAAAGCCGTATGAAAGAGATGACAAAGCTGAATTTTGACTGGTTTATGCAAAATCTCCTTGAACGCAAGGACAGAATGTCTATGTACAGCGGTTTGGAGGTGCGTGTGCCGTTCTGTGACTATCGTCTTGCGGAGTATCTCTACAATGTGCCGTGGGAATTCAAGGACTACAACGGCAGGGAAAAAGGCTTGCTCCGTGAAGCTATGGCGGATTGGCTTCCTGAGCGTGTTCTCCGCAGAAAGAAAAGTCCCTATCCCAAAACTCACAACCCTGCATTTCTTACTGCCGTTTCGGAAAAACTCCGTGAAATCCTGTCAAATCCCACTCCGCTTACGGATTTCGTGAAAAAAGAGGCTCTGGAACAGCTTCTCACCCACTCGGAGCATATCCCGTGGTATGGTCAGCTTATGAATCTTCCCCAGACAATAGCCTACTTCATACAGCTCGACTATTGGCTCAAAAAGTATAATATTCGCCTTAAATAGGTTTGAAGTCATCTGATATACCGCCTTGGCTAACTATCCCCCTGCATTGTCTTTGTTTAATTTTTACAATGCAGGGCATTTTTAACTGTTAAAACTATTAATATCATTCATAAATTAAATAAAATTTTAGAAATCTATCAAAAAAATGTTGCAGTATCTGAAAAAATATGTTATAATGTATCTATGATAATATGGCACGATATCGCATATTAATAATTATGTTTCTGACCAGTTGCCGTTACTTGAAAAAACCGCTGTAAAAGGCTGAATTCAACGACAATTCTATTATCAATATTACCTTTTGTATATATTTTGGTTAATATTGATAAAAATATCGGTATTATTTAAGTCAAAAACACAATTGAAAAATTAAGTCTAATATGTTATAATTATTATATTAGGGTAGTGCGTTTATATGTGCCCCTGTACTCATGGATTCCGGACACGGTATCGGGGTACGTATCAAAAAACACGGAGGTGGTTTCATGAAGAGTTATTCCTACATTGCTCAGGATGCCCGTGGTAAACAGGTAAGGGGCAAGGCTAATGCCGAGAATGAGCAGGAATTCCTCGAAAAGATGAAGGAACGAGGTCTGTTTATCAAGGATTATGGTGAAGAGACAGGTTCTTCAAAATCAATCTACAAGTTCAGCACAAAAGAACTTGCATTTATCTGCCGACAGTTGAGCGCTATGCTTACTTCGGGTCTGACTCTCGTAAAGTCAATCGACATTATGAGAAACGAGCAGGAGAATGATAAAGCCAAGGCAATATGGCAGGACATTTACGAAAATGTTCAAAAGGGTGAATCTTTCTCATCTACTCTTGAAATGCACAGAGGCTCCTTCCCCGACTTCCTTATTTCAATGGTCGGTGCGGGTGAAGCCAGCGGTTCCCTTGACGTTATTATGACTCGTCTTTCGGAACAGTACGCAAAGGAAAACAAACTTTCAAACACAGTAAAGAGTGCTATGGTTTATCCTATAATCCTTGCTGTACTCTGCGTTGTTGTTTGTATCTTCCTCTTTACATTTATCATGCCTACGTTTATTGAAATGTATGAGGACCCAAGTCAGATGCCTACGCTGACAAAGATTCTGAAAGCTATTTCAGACTTCCTCAGAACAAAGTGGTATATACTCATTGTTCTCGTTGTTTTCGCAATTCTCGGAATTAATTATATGCTGAGAGAACCAAAGCTCAGATACAAAGTTGACAGAATGATACTCAAGGGACCCGGCTGGGGACCTTTGGTAACAAAAATCTACACAGCACGTTTTTCAAGAACCCTTTCTTCACTTTATTCAAGCGGTATTCCTATGGTTGAATGTATCCAGAGAGCTTCCGCTATACTCGGAAACTTATACGTTGATGATAAGTTTGAAAGTGTTGTTGATGAAGTTAAACAGGGTGAAACACTCTCCGCTGCTATTACAAGAACAGAAATCTTCGAGTCTATGTTCTGCTCTGTAATCTACGTTGGTGAGGAGTCAGGTGCTCTTGACTCAATCCTTGAAAAAACTTCTGAATACTACGAAGAAGAATCAGATTCAGCCGTTGAGCGTCTTGTTCACATGGTTGAGCCTATCATGCTCATATTCATGGGTATTATCATAGCCCTTGTTGTTTGCGGTATTTACCCCGCTCTCTACGGTGCTATGGAAGGTCTGGAAAACGAATAAACACGGAAAGGTGGAAAAAAGAAAATGCTTTCATTTGATATTACGGATAGAAATATACGTGTCGTTAAGGGCGTTGAAAGTAACGGAAAAATTAAAATCAGCTCCGCAGCGACAATTAACCTTGAGGAAGGACTTATTGTAAACGGCCACGTTAAGGAAGCCGCAACAGTAGCTACACTTGTTCACGGTGCACTTAAAAAGAACAGAATGCCTGATAAGGAGGCAATCGTTTCTCTTTCATCAAACCTGACAATCTTCAAGGAGCTTATCGTTCCAAGAGTTAAGCCTCAGGATATGCAGAAAACAGTTAAGCAGCAGATGCAGGCGGAACTCAGCCTCGATGATACATTCTCTGTTACATATATTATCGTGGGTGACGCTGCTGAGCAGGGCGACAATGGCGAGCCAATGCTCAAGGTACTTGCTACAGCTTGTCCTTACGAAATCGTAAACAGCTATAAGGAAGTATTCAAGCTTCTTAACATCTCACTTAAATCAGTAATGGTTGGATGTAACTGTATTACAAAGGTACTTCTTGCTGATACAAAAATCAAGTCCAAGATGCCCCTCCTTGCAGTACAGATTGACCCCAACTTCATCTCTCTCAACCTTTATGAGCAGGGACAGCTTTCATTCTCACGTTTCGCTTCTATTGACCCCGATGACTACGGCAATGCTTCTGACTACGTTTTCGAGGCAGTAAACGAAAATATCTTCCGTATGCTTCAGTTCCACAGAAGCCGTAATACAGGAGAGGTTATCGAGAATGTAATCTTCTACGGTGATACACATGATTATGTAAAGCTTACAGATGAGCTTGAAAAGCTTGACCTTAATACAAGCCTTATCAATGTACCTCCACAGATTCACGGTCACGAAAATCTTGAATTCTCACTTTACGCAAACGCTATCGGTGCTATGTTCAAGCGTAACAGAGAAACTGAGAAGATTAACCTCCTTGAAACTGAAATTTCCGCAGCAGTTAAGAAAGCAGCAGCAGGAAACAAGGTAAGAGGCGAAAACGCAGGTCTTGGTATTATGCTCGGTCTTGTAGCAGGTTCTGCTATAATTTCAGGCGGTATCTGGTTGGCTATGTCTGCTCACAACGGCAATATCGAGGATGAAATGGTAAGAATTCAGGAATACCTCGACTCTAAGGAAGTTAAGGATGACCTTAACCACCGTACAAAGCTTATCAATATGAAGCAGACAGTTCAGAGCTACGCTGTTAAAATGGAGAACTGCTATGATGCGTTCTACTCACAGCCTGTTATTAACGGCGACAAGTTCGATACACTTCAGCTCATTCTCGATAAGACAGCTGAGAAGCTCGATCTCGACGTTGATAAGTGTTTGATTTCAACTCCTACATACTCAAAGGGTGTAATGAACTTTAATGTAACAGCTGAAGGTGCAGATGAATTCGTACAGAAACTTCCTTCAATGTACATTGATAATATTCTTAGTGATGAATTTGATGATAACAAAGGATATTATGCTAAATGTTCATACTCAGGATATACAGTACAGAAGAGCAGCAAAAAGGATGCACCTGAGGACGAAAAGACTGTATCTTTCGCTGTAACAGTTGCTATCGAGGGCAGAGAAAGTGCTTATCATCCTGATGATGCAGCATAATAAGGAGGTAGAGAGAAATGAAATTAAATTATAGAGATCGTATTATTATAGGTGTTCTTCTTGCACTTGTAATTGTTCTTGCAATGTTCTTCCTTGCTATTAAGCCTACCAATGAGGAAATCAAGCAGAATAAGGAACAGCTTGCACAGCTCCAGTCATCAGAGGCTGAGGTAAAGTCAAAGATTGAAGAAATCCCCGGACTTAAAAAAGATATCAAGGCTTCATACGATGAAGGTATTAAATTCACAGAAACATTCGTAGACTTTAAAGAATACGAAAACCCACGTTTATTTGACCAGTTCATGCAGAAGTATGCAGAGGAAAATGAAGTAAAAATCACTTCATTGTCTGTAAAGGAAATCGGAGTTTCAACTCTTGGTTACTACTACTTCGTTCCTCCTGTAGTTGCAGAGTCACTTCGTTTACAGTATGATATTAACGGAGAACTCCAGAAGGAACTCGATGAACTGAAAAAAGAAAGCAACGCTCTTGCTGCAAGAACTGCTGAAAGCATTATGAAGTCAGATTATGTAATTACAGTAACTGCTGAAGAGCAGGAAAACATCTGGAATTATATGACTGCTATCGAGGAGCAGAAAGAAACAATCATTATTGATAATGTTGCTTTAACAAATATCCAGATTAAGGAAGACAAGAATGCAGAGCCAACAGAGGATGATGATAAGAAGCTTCCTACAGCTACATTCACAATTTCTCTTTACTCTGTATACGAAATGTCTGAGCCTAACACAGAGAAGAAGTAAACGTCCACGCTGAAGTTATGAAATAAGACTTGTTTTGATTCCGCATAAGCTTTGACAGCTGCGGTAAAACAAGGAGTCATAGGAAGTGTGGAAATCGAAACGAGTCTATAATAACTGGAAAGGCGGTATGTAAAATGAAAATGAAAAAGAATAGAAAACTTAAAGGTTCAGTTCTTTTAACAGTTGTTTTTGTAATGGCAATTCTTATTGTATTCCTTTTTGGAACAATGTCACTTGCCATTGCTGCAAGCAACAGATCACATGTAAATTACTCAAGTGCTCAGACAAGTGTAACAGCTCGTACTGTAGCAGAGAGTGCTATTATGGCTCTTGCAAATAGTAGTGATGAAGGTACTGAGTATGCCGAGGCAGTCTGTGCCCTTGAAAAAGGTATGTCACAAACAGTTAATGTGCGGATTTCACAGGGTGGTTCAGATGTTTCAGGTATCGGCGATATAAGCCAGGTTACTATCGAGCATGTTGGTTCAACACAATTTTTTGACCCTACTTCTCAAAAGTGGGAGCCAAGAGATGTCCTTAAATTTACAGCTAATGTTGAAATGGGCGGTGTAATGAGTACATCTTCCGTTTATGTTGTAAAGCATCTTGAACAGGACAAAATTACAGCTGCAGGCGGTGGTGCGGGCTTCGTTACAACCGCAGGTGCAGACCTTAAAACACAGACAAGTATTTATGGCGGTGCATACATCAGCCTTCCAAGAATGGAAAAGGCACAAGAATATAAATATGTTGATGATTATGTAGAGAGAATGAAGAACAGAACATTCACTGTGGATAATGGTGATTGGGCTGAAATTGAAAAAGATTTCCATTTACAGAACTCCGCTGCTGTAATTGAAGCAGATCTGTTCGTAAACAATAATATGTACCTTGAAAACTGGTCAGGAATTGTTTTCCCAGGTAAAAAGAAGGGTGTTACAGTTTTAGGTGATTTGACATTCAGCGAAAATTCCAGAGATCATTTCCACTATTATATGGCTCCTGAAAACAAGTTTACAGCAAATGCCGACAATACTGTTGATTTTGTAGAGATGCCTTATGTCTATGTTGACGGTGTAATCAGCGGAAAAACTATAAAACTCGGCAATGGAGGAACTAACGGAGGTCCCGGACCAAATGGAGGTCCCGGAAATAGACCTCAAATAAATACTGATACACAGGATTTCCCATTAAATACATTCTGTGGTTCAATTTCAACATTGATTAATGATAGAGGCGGAAATGTAAATACTGTTGCATTTGAGAACAATAACAACAATAAAATTGCAAATGGTAATGCAAATGGCATCGTTATCAATTCGAACCTTTATTGTATGGATGCAGGTGCAACAAGCTATATTGTATCTCAGAATAGATCAGATTTAGTTAGGTTTGCTGACAGTACTTTCAATCAGACCGCTCCTATGAGAACAGAGGAAATATCAGGTGAAATCTGTTCTAATGGTAATCTTGTACTTCAGAACGTAACAGTTAATGGTGATGTACGTGTTGCAGGCACTCTTACTGTATATGGTGAGGTTACTGTAAATGGTAATGTTGTTGCTGATAAGATTGACAAGAAAGACCATGCACAGTTAATTTGTCATAATGGTGCAATATATCGTAATGACGAAGCTGAAGGCGGTGCTGTTGAAACAATAAAGTTAACTATTCCTAATAAGATTGGTTATTTCTATGATTACAAACTAAAGCCAGTCACAGCAGATGACGGAACTGTAGAATATCGTGGTATTGACGGCGAACCTCTTAATGACTCATATTTTGAAAATGGTAAATTAAGAGAAGACAAAGAGGCTCCTTCTACTATTTATTATACAATGTTAGAGGGATACGATCCATTTATGGTTGTTGCTGATGATCCAAATGTATTGGATTCTAATGAGGCTGGTGAATTCATAGAGGATACACATTATTTCTATGAAGGTTCAGGGGATTATGCAAAATTTGCATTACCAAATAATATTGTTAAGGATAGACTCATAAACGAATTAGGATATATCCTTGATGAATTTGCAGTTGCAAATGGTTTCTATTATGAAACTAAAAAAGATCTTCTGAATTTCAAGCGTGCTACACCGGAACTTCCTGATGGCTATGAAAAAGCAAAGGATGCCAGCGGAAATGAGTATATGTTCCAGCGTGATGTTGACTATAGTCATAAGATTGAAAATACCAATCCTAATGCAGAAGTTGAAGGTAAAATCACAAATAATGTCAATGATACAAGTGTTTACTTAGAAGCTAAGGGTGAAACAACTATTTATCCTAAGTATGCTTTAAGACGTTCTGTTCTTGGATTAAATGGCAATGATGACACAAAAATCGTAAAGACAATTGAGGAAATCTTGACAGAGGTTGATCCTTATAACCCGTCAGATATGCCTACCGACTTATCTGATGCAGGCTATGTAGCAAAAAATCTTCCAACTTACTCAAGCATATTAGAAGCAGCTAATGATATGGGTCTGTTGGTTGCAGAGGGTAGCCTGCCTGATAAATATGTAAAGAATGATGCAAACAAGTATGATTTAAACGGAGCAACATTCTATAAAGTAATCAAAGCCGATTATGATAAAATTAATGAAAACGCATGGAGCAGCTTAGTTAGCGACAATGGTAGCGAAAATGTTGCAAATTTAATTACTAAAGACTGTATATTGGATTTCGTAGGATACAAGAAAGCGTATTTTGATCCCGCTGATAAGAGTATTACAGTAGGTATTAAAGAGGCAGGATTCCCATCAGGTGGAAAAATTTATGTAAATGATGCAAGCGGTGGAAAAGTCTATTTCTACATCGAAAGCGGTGGAAACTTTAATCTTAAAGGATGTACACTGCTTACAGATTCATATTGGAAGTTCCTTACAGGTAAAACAGCAGTAAGCTTTGCTTCAACAATAGACCACGCAGACAAAATTGAAGATATGGGCGACAAGATGAAGCCAAATGTATTCGTTTTTGGTGCAGATGGATCAAACATGGACATTGAAAATATGAATGTAATATCAGCGTATATCAAATCGCCAAATATTGAAACAAAAATAGGCGGTACTGTGCCATTCGGTGATTTAAAGGAATTTTACTATCATAACTATAATATTTTCAATCATGCTAAACCAACTATAATTGGCTGCTTCAATGTACAAGAAGTAACTTCAGGTAACATGCTTAACACAGTTTATATTCCTCAGGATCAGAAAAATGATGAGGAACTCATTATACAGGTAGGTCAACACTGGTACGTACCATATTACTATAGCGAATTCTAAGGAGGTCAGCTAAAATGAAAAGAAAATTTAAAAAGAAAGTTTTCAAGGGCATGACTCTGATAGAAATTATAATCGCTATCGCAGTTCTTGCAGTAATGACATCGGTGCTTGTAATTGTTTCTCAGTCTATACAGAAATATCTGAGAGCATCAGAGGATATTAACGACAGAGTTGCTGTTCAGGCACCTGTCGCCTATGCAGGTAATGGCGGAAATCCCGAGGGTGAAGTAGAAATCATTGTTTATCCAAAAGATGGTGATACCAAGGCAACAATTCCTCTTAAAGGAAATATGTTTTCAGTTTATGATACAGATGAAATGTCAGAACATGAAAAAGAAGCCGGCGGTAAACTTAATATGAAGTATATTTCAAATATTAAAACTACAACAGAGGCTCCGGGAGCTAAACCAAATAGCACAACAGCAGCAACAACAGAAGCTTCCACAGAAGAATATACATCATAAATACAGGAGGGATAGTAATGAAAAATAGAAAGAAGCTTAAAGGCTTCACCTTAATTGAATTAATTATCGTTCTTGCTATTTTCGGCATTATTCTTTCTGTTGTAATGTCACTTATTGACCCTGTGTCAAAGGTAATGAAAAGAGCTTCTACAAAAGAGCGAACAGCTGCATACTCGGATAACATATGTGAGTATATAACAAACTCTGTTACATATGCAAGATTTGTACGTGTTTATGAGGGTGGTTTCGTTCAAAAGAATGACCTCGGTGAAATAGTGGCTATAGCAGGAGATAATCTTCTGGAACAGGAGCGAAATGCTGCAAAACTTCTTATTGAGCAAATGCTTAATGATGCAGTAGACTGTAAAGGAAATCCTGTAAGAGGTACTGTTCATGTATTGAAGTTCATTAATGATGATATTGACTCTACAGGCGACGGTAATGATGACCTTTTTGAAGGACACGTTTATGACTCATCCTATACATTTACAGCAGGTACAAAACTTTATGACAATGAAATGAATGTTGTGGATATTTCTGGTCAAAGTAGAGAAGTAAGTCTTAAAAAAGAGGACGTAACTCCTGATGATACAGAGTTTAATCCTGAGAATAATAAATTAATAAATCGTGATCTTATTAATCCTGAGCATTACAATGAATACAGCTATTATTTCTCGAATGGATACTATACTCTTGATCCAATTGATGATCCTGATTGTTATTCAAAGACTGACGGGTTGTCAGAGTCAATGAATTTTGCAGCAGTTCCAATTGATTACTATAGCTGCTTCAGACCTATTAGTAAAATATCGGGTCCTGAATTCTCTCTTAACATTAATGTAGTTTCATATAAGAAAGATGATAAGACTAATGGTAAGATTAAAAAGGTAACTTATAAGCCTGATGAGCATACAGAAGGTGAAGACGTAACACTTTTCAGATCACCTGCACATCTTAAAGCTGCAAGTATGTCACTTATTAATGCAAGTAATTTTGACAGAGCAAACTATGTTACATATATGAAGCCTGAAAGAGATGTCGACGAAAATTACGAGCCAAGCGGTACATATAAGAAAGCAACAGGTACAGATTACGGCGAAGCATATGAGACTTGGAAAGCTGAAAGCGGAAATGATGACATTTACATTGTTTACATTATGCCAAATGAAATGTCAGATGTTGCTATAAATTACAATTCAAATCAATCAGGACCTGAAGCTACACCGGATCCAACAGATGAATATTCCAAATAAGAAAACGGTTCAGAAGATGGTGAATAATTAAAAAAAACAGGCAGCAGTCATATGCTGCTGCCTGTAATATTTTTTTCGTCTTACTGTGGCTGGACGGTAAGAAGTGATATGTACCAGCTTGCAATTTCATTGCCCCACAGCATTGCAACGGCAATTCCAATGGAAAGGTATGGTCCAAAGGCAAATTTTGAATCCTTTGTAATTACCTTGCTGATTATTCCGCCAATTGCAGCGGCAATGATACCAACAAATGCTGAAACGATAACAGCCTGTGTTCCGAGAAGTGCGCCTGCGGCAAACATTAAAGCCGTATCTCCCACTTCAATACCTCGGAAATCCTCACCGTATCTTTTGCGGATGAACGGTCTGCTTACTTCCCCTATAATAAAGAAGGGAAGGCTGATAGCAAAAGCACCGATTATTCTGTGAATGAGTGTTACATCATCTGTAAAGAGTGCGGCAGGAACAGCAAGAACCAGGATAAGACCCACAATAACAAGGTCAATTTCCTGAGTGTCCCAATCCATAAATGCTATAACAATAAGCAGGGACATCAGAACGCAGGTTATTATGGCTTTAGCATTTATATCGAGTACCCAGAATGTCAGCACATAAAGCAGACCATTCAGGGCTTCCACCACAGGATAACGTGCGGAAATCTTTTCGCCGCAGCTGTGACATTTTCCTCTGAGGAAAATCCAGCTGAAAACAGGGATAAGATCAATAGGTCTTATCTTTGTTCCGCAGGTCATGCAGTGGGAGGCACGTTTTGTTAATGAACGGTCCTCGGGTTTTTCCATTGGAAGCCTGATGATAACGACATTCAGGAAACTTCCGATACAGATGCCAAAGAGAAAGATAATGGTTAAAAACATAAGTATGAATGACAGCTCCGTGAAAGGATCATGGAGCATATTGACAAAATCAGACATTGTTTTTGACCTCCTTACATAATTATTTAACACAATAATTATATCATATCTATTTTAATTTTTCAAGTATAATTTAAGATTGTTCCGAAAAAAAGGGGCAGCTTTAAAAAATTAGCGGAGGTTTGAATATGAGAAACGAGAGAATCGGCGACTACCTTGTTAGTCAGGGCCTGCTTAATGAAGAACAGCTTCAGAAAGTTCTTCAGGCTCAGAAAGAGTCAAATGGTGTCAAGAAGTTCGGTGATGTTGTTGTAGAGCTTGGATTTATGACAGAAGTCAATTTCACAAAGGCTCTCGCAGGAAAACTGAGAGTTCAGTATGTTGACCTTGATAACATTGACATCAACACAGATGCTGTACAGAAGGTACCTGAGCAGCTGGCAAGAAAGCATACGGTAATCGCTATTAACATTCAGGGTAAGCGTCTTACAGTTGCAACAAATGACCCTGTAAACTTTATCGTACTTGAAGATATCAAGGTATCAACAGGTATGGATACAGTTCCTGTACTTGCAACTACAACAGCTATCAACAAGGCAATTGGTAAGTGCTATCAGATGCAGAACGTAGATAGCGTACTTGAAGGCGTTAACGCTATGGCTAATGACCTTGGCGGAAATCTTGAAGAGCAGGAAGCTCAGGACCGTGTAGAATCCGCTCCTATCGTTAAGCTTGCTACAACTATCGTTGAAAACTCATTCAGAGCAGACGCTACCGATATTCATATCGAACCTTTTGATAAGTATACAAGAATTCGTATCCGTGTAAACGGTGACCTTGTAGAGCTTATGAACATTTCATCAGCTGTACATAGTGCACTTACAACACGTTTCAAGCTTATCAGCGGAATGAACATCGCTGAAAAGAGAATCCCACAGGACGGACGTTTCACACAGGTTGTTGACGGCTGTACCCTTGATGTCCGTGTATCCTCACTTCCTATGGTTCACGGTGAAAAAATCGTTATCCGAATTCTTTCCACAGGTCAGATTGCACTTCGTAAGATTACTGACCTCGGTATGTCAGACTATAACTATCAGCTCTTCGAGTCAATGCTCCGTGTACCTCACGGCGTTATCCTCGTAACAGGACCTACCGGTTCTGGTAAAACAACAACTCTTTATGCTGCTCTCGGTGAAATCGCTCGTCCTAACGTAAACGTAGTTACAGTTGAGGACCCTGTCGAAAAAGCTATCGACGGTATTAACCAGTGTCAGGTTAACGTAAAGGCAGGTATGACATTCGCAGCTGCCCTTCGTTCAATCCTCCGTCAGGACCCTGATATCGTTATGATCGGTGAGATGCGTGATACGGAAACAGCCGATATCGGTATCCGTGCCGCTATCACAGGACACCTTGTTCTTTCAACACTTCATACAAACGACGCTGCTTCAACAGTTGTCCGTCTTGTAGATATGGGCGTTGCTTCTTACATGGTTGCTACATCACTTATCGGTGTTATCGCACAGCGACTTGTTAAGGTTCTTTGCCCCGATTGTAAGCGTCCAAGAATGTCAACTGAGGAAGAAAATGAGCTTATGAAGATTCCTTCTTCCATTCAGATTTATGAGCCTGTTGGCTGTCCTTCATGTAACAACACAGGCTATAAGGGAAGAACTGCTATTCACGAAATCATTCATTGTACAGCTAAGGTTTCAGCTATCATCGCTGCAGGCGGCGGTAAGGAAGAAATCGAGGCAGCTGCTAAGGCTAACGGTACAAAGCTTCTTCGTGACAACGCAGCTGAGCTTGTACAGGCAGGTCAGACTTCAATTGATGAGCTTGTAAGAAGCACATTCTCCGTATAATTCGGGAATTAATTAGGAGGAAAATAAAATGGGTATAATTAACATTCATAGAATTCTTGATGAGGTTCGTCTTTTGGGCTGTTCGGACCTTCATTTCACAAATGCAATTGCTCCTGTTGTACGTCTTAACGGTACACTCAGAACAATGCGTTCACAGTATCCCGAAATGGATGAGGAAGAAATACTTGATATCATCAATCAGATGACTAACGAGGCACAGCAGACACAGATTAACAATCACATCGACACCGACTTTTCATTCCAGACTAAAAGCGGCTACCGTCACCGTGTAAACGTGTATTTCCAGAAGGGTAAGCCCGGTATAGCTATCCGTCTGCTCCGTAACGATATTCCTACACTTGAGGATTTAGGACTTCCGCCAATTCTTGCAGATTTCTCAATGCGTCCCCGTGGACTTGTTCTTGTAACAGGCCCTACAGGTTCGGGTAAGTCAACAACTCTTGCAGGTATGATTGACTTCGTAAACCTCAACAGATCTGCACATATTATCACAGTAGAGGATCCTATCGAGTATGTTCACGAGCATAAGAGATGTATGGTTAACCAGCGTGAAATCGGTGATGACGTTCCGTCATTCTCACTTGCACTGAGAGCTGCTCTCCGTGAGGACCCCGATGTAATCCTCGTAGGAGAAATGCGTGACTTCGAAACAATTCAGGCTGCTGTAACTGCCGCTGAAACAGGTCACCTTGTAATGTCTACACTTCATACAACATCTGCCGCTGATACAATCAACCGTATCATCGACGTTTACCCTGAGCATCAGCAGCAGCAGATTCGTACACAGCTTGCAAACAACCTTGTTGCGGTTATTTCTCAGACACTTATTCCGAGAAAGGACGGCACAGGACGTATTGCTGTAATGGAAATCCTCAACGTAACAGACGCTATTGCAGCTATGATTCGTGATAACAAGATTCACCTTATCCAGTCTGCAATCCAGACAGGTAAGCAGCAGGGCATGATGTCCCTTGACCAGGAGCTTGCACGTCTTACAGCTAAGGGTATTATCGGTGAGGTTGACGCTCTTGATAAGTGTCAGGATAAGCAGGAATTCTACCGCTTCCTCACACAGATGGGCGGCGTACCCACAGGCGGTATGAACTAATTCGGCAATTTGTGTTCAAAACTCCCGAAAAATTATTACAGGCGGCAGAAATGCCGTCTGTTTTTATAAAGTAGTTGACAAATGCAGAAAAAGAGAGTATAATATAAGTATGGTGAAAACCACATGTGAACAGGTCATAAGTGACAGAAAAAACTCGGAGTGGCAGCTCCGAGTTTTTTCGTTTTTTCGTCGGTTTACTTTCTGTCCAAGAATTTACAGATATAATGACTAATTATACCTGCAAGGACAGAAATTAAAAACGCAATAATGTACTCCATAAAACTCTTTTGTGAGGGTGTGAAACGGTGATGAAAATTAATTTTATATTTATTTTACTCAAAAGTTATGTCTGACGGAAATAACATTTAATTAATATTTAAAGAGTACACAATTAAAGAAAAATGTAATTTTTCAATGTGAAAAAACGGTGAAAAAATAATAAAAATTTGTGTAAAAGCAGCTAATATACAAATAGTAAATATAAAAGTTGATTTTACTATGGGAAAAATAGGGGTATTTGTACAGACAGTTGAAAAGAAACGCTAAAGTTAAATTACTTAAAAAGTTCACAGACTGTTGTGCATTTTGACGAAAACGGCATAAAATAAATGCCGATTTACCGTTTCGATGTAAAAAATGAATTTTTTTTGAAAAAAGTTGCAAGAAACTATTGACAATTTGTGAATGAAGTGGTATACTATAATTACCGAAAGGGGATAAGGGAATAGAAAGAAACTTACCCCGAAAATCAACGTGCGAAAGCACAAAACAATATTATATTTTTAAGGAGGTTTTCTATCATGAAAACAACAAGAAAAGGTTTTACACTCATTGAGCTCATCGTTGTTATTGCTATCATCGGTGTTCTCGCAGCAATCCTCGTTCCCGCTATGCTCGGCTATGTAAAGAAGTCCAAGATCCAGGCTGGTAACGCTTCTGCTAAGACATTCATGGGTGCTGCTAACTCTGCATTCACAGAAATGGACGAAGTAGACGATGCTGCTTTTGCTTCTTTTGATGGTCTTGTTCAGTATGTTTATTCATCTGGTAACGAGGAAGAAAATGCTGAGTCTGCTTGGCAGACACTTCTCGACTACATGGCATTCTATCAGGATGATATTACATCTTCTGATTTTGCTCTTCTTATCGAAGACGGTACAGCTATCTGCTGTTCTGCACAGGAAGGTAAGTACTTCGGTTCTGTTCCTACATTCCTTACAAACAAGAACTATGATGAGTTAGAGCCTGAGGGTGATTGGGATCTTGGAAGCGTTCTTCTCGGTGCATACAATGAGTATCTTGAGGATCGTGGCGAGACAGCTGTAGAATCACTTCCTACTGCTGTAACAGAATAATCCACACTTTATCTGAATTAAATGAATTAATCCCCCTCTTAATGAGGGGGATTTTCCATAGGTGATAAAATGAATAAAAAAGAAAAAAACTTTACATCAATAGTGGGAATAGTTATTTCTATGGCTGTAGGTGCAGGAGGAATGTATCTTGCGAACTACAGAAAACTGGATTTTATGAACAGATATCCCGAATTTGTGGAATTTGATAAGTACATTGAAGAAACGCTAATGATTGACGCGCCTGCCAATCCTACAATGGAGGACACTGTCAATGCCTATCTTTCCCTTTATGGAGATAAATACACTGTATATGAGGGAAAAACCGATATTCATTCAAAGGAATATGTGACAGAGGAAACAAATAAATCAGCTATTGCAAGAAATATGAAGTTTGAAATTGGATTCAACAGTGATGATGAATTGCTATTTACTAAAGTTGAACCCGACGGAAAAGCGGCGGAACAAGGCGTTCTTGCAGGTGATATTATAAAATACATTGACGGACAGGCTATAACTGAATACAAAGTTGCAAAGCAGATACGAGGACAAAATAACACTGCTGCAAAGCTTATCATAGAACGTGACGGTAAGGAGTTTGAAATGGATTTTCTGCGATATGTTGAGGAAATTGATTCCTTGGGCGTTGAGTCGGAAATGTTCGGCGATACGCTTTACATAAAATTCGACGATATGACAGCAAGCTCTGTCAATATTATTGAAACTGCCCTTGCAGAAAATGAATTTGAAAAGCTTATTCTTGATTTAAGAAACAACGGCGGCGGAGAAACGACAATTGCCGTCCGTGTTGCTGACGCTTTTATTGATAAAGCTGATGTGAGGCTGAAATCAAGACGAGGAGGCGAAACTGTTCAGTCAACATCTGTCGGAGTTGTTTATGATGTGCCGATTTATCTGATTGTGAATGAAAATACTGCAAGCTCTGCTGAAATACTGACTTCGCTTCTTAAACAGTATGCCGATACAACGATAATCGGAACGACAACTTTCGGTAAGGGTATATATCAAGGCCGTGCGATGTATAAAGGCGGTAATCTGAAATATACACAGGGCGAAACGTACGTTGGTGAGTGGGAGAATTGGCAAGGAAAAGGCATCTCGCCCGATATAGAAATTTATATGGACAGCGAATATATAGGGACGGAGTATGATATTCAGTTTGAAAAGGCTCTGGAACTGGCGGAATAAACAAGAAGAAATGCGGATATAGCGAAAAAATCTGTGTATTGCACATTGACAAATTAATGCTAATCTGCTAAAATATGTATAATAGTATATTATTATATTTTTTGGGGGAATTAACTATGAAAAAACAGGGATTTACACTCATTGAACTGATAATTGTAATAGCTATCATCGGCGTTCTTACGGCTATACTTGTGCCTGCTATGCTCGGCTATATCAGAAGAGCAAAAGTATCTGCGTCAAATTCCAGTGCGTCAGAGATCATCAAAACAGCTAATATCATGCTTTCAGAGGAAGAAGAAAAAGTTGAACTCAAAGACGGAAAATATGCACTTAACTGTACAGCACAAATGGCTTCGGGAAGTGCCTTTTTGGATATTGAGCAGGACGTAGAGGACTATATTATCAGCTATGATGACACATTATCAACTTATCCTTTTGCATTGCAGATTCGTGACGGCTTTGCTGTAGCCGCTGCAACAAGAAACGGTAATTATTATGGTACATTTCCTTCAATTCTCACCCACAAGAATTATGATGAATTGCTGCCTGACCCGAAGCTTGGCGACGCTCTTGATTTAGCTTACGAAACATATCTTGAAAACAAGGGAATTGAGGAATAGCTACCATTACAGAGTGATACTCCGGTGCAGGGCGGCTGATTGTAAAACTATACAAGAGAAAAACATAAAAGTTGTGCAAGATTTCTGAAATATTTTATTGACAAATTGTGAATTATTTGTTATAATAATAGTAAGCTATTACACGGGAAACTGTCCCGTAAAAGAGGAGAGAGAATTATGAAGAAAAAGGGCTTCACCTTAACGGAGCTTATTATCGTTATAGCAATTTTTGGAATTTTGCTTGCAGTTGTTACTCCTGCATGGATGAGCTATTTGCAGCGTTCCAAATTCAGAACATACAATCAAAGGGCTAAGACTATTTTCAATGCGGCACAGATTGTTATAACTGAAATGGAATTTGCTGAAAGACAGTATCGTTCAAGATTGGAAACAGATTCAATTACAGGTACAGCAACCGATGCTGAGAAGGCTGCGGTAATGTCACATATTGGCTCTCCTAAGAGTATTGGCATTACATCCAACAGTGAAAGTAATTCCAACTGGTTTTTCTATTATGACGGCGGAGTTGGCAGAATGTGTTTATCTGACGGTTCTCCTGTTGTAAATGAAGATGCGATTCAGGGCGGAGATTATGATGCTACTCAGATTCCCGGAATTCGAGAGTGGGAGGATAAAATCACAAGTGCTATAACAAGAATTGCCGGTGATGATTGCGTTTATAAAATCTGGGTAGAGGACTATATTGTAAAGAGCGTTTCTTGTGCAGAAAGTCCTGGAAGTCGTTTTATAGGAGCTCATCCAAAGAGTATTTATCAGCTTGAAGCAGATGGTGTAGATGTTGATGATGCTGATTTAATGCACACAACAGTTCGAGCAGTAGATTTGAGTTGGTTTGACTCAAATATTCATTCTAATGGTACACTTATTGCACCACCTGAGGACGAAGAAGGCGAATAAAAATGTTGATACAGCACGGTTTATCCGTGCTGCTTTTTGTACATTTTGGAATACGTGTGCATATTATACAAAATGTTGTCGAAATTAAATACAAACTTTGAATTGACAAAGTGTTGACAAGCCGTAAAAAGTGTGATATAATAATAACTGTCGTCAGGGAACGACAGCAGAAACCTAAAAATCGCAGATAAGAGATGAAAGAGTGGAAAAGTTTGAGAGATTTTTGAAAGAGGAAATGAAAATAGCTTCTGAG
>JAFSBM010000206.1 GCA_017437285.1 Ruminococcus sp.
AACTTGGTCATTGCCTATTCTCCTTTCGACCTCTGCGGCGAACATACGATATTCACTGCCGATTTTGGAATTTGCTTTGAAACATAATGCTTTCTTATCCCTGCTGGAGTACGCCGCTGTTACCGACTTGGATATGTTCATAGGAAAGATGAGCTGTCCAAAGCTGTTGTCATATTCCTGTCGGGTATCCTTTGTCATAGCCGTGTTATCAGCCATCGTCGGAAGTATTCCGAGGAATTTCAGTTCCGGGTTAATGCTGTGCTGGACTTGTCCTACAATATCGGTTATAGCTTTCAGTGCCTTTTTGGAAAATTCCTGTGTCTGTGCCGGTATTACTACACCATCTGCTTCCACAAGAGCGTTCAGAACAAGAACACCGAGCGAAGGCTGACAGTCAATTATGATATAGTCATAATCGTCACGGATTTCTTCAAGAAGCCTTTTAAGCACTGTTTCCCTTGACATTACAGATATGAGATACATCTCTGCACCTGCAAGGGAAATATCAGACGGTATGTATGATATATTATCGTTCTGTTCGCTTGTGCGGATAACCTCACGAATATCCGCATTGCCGCCCCTTACAAAATCCTCAAGTACCTGACTTATTGTTCTGCCGTCCTCATCGTCAAATCCCATATATGCGGAAGTATCACCCTGTGGGTCAAAGTCCACAAGAAGCACCTTTTTCTCGCTCATCTGCAAAGCTGCTCCGAGATGTACGGCTGTGGTTGTTTTACCCACACCACCCTTTTGATTTGCAATAGCAATAATCTTTCCCATAATAATTATTCACCTACCTCTGCTTTTTTAAGTATTAATAAAGAGTTCTTTATAGCATTTTTCCAAAGGATACGTTCCTGTTCATCATCTTCAGAAATAACACCTGCATTATCAAGCATTTCGTTTAACGCACGTTCAAGAGCAGTTTTTACACCCAATGCCATATTTCTATCGGATTTAACTGTATCCTCGATGTACTCAACAAATGCGTCACAAGTCATTTCAAGCTGTTCGTCATTAAGGTCATCAATAAATGCGGCAATGGAAGATGAAGCAATATCTTCCCACTCGTTGTAATCGTCCTCGGTGACACAACAAATGTTAATGTCCTCGATTGCTTTTTGAACTCTCTCATAAGATGCTTCACTAATTTCATAATACATAATTGTACCTCCATAATGTGATATTTTATGACATAATCGGCAAATCAGCCGTTTGTCCCAAAAGTAATAGTGCTTGGTAAATTCCTTGAGCATAGCCGTAAGCTTGGTCACCCTTACGCTTCTCACAGACGTCCAGTTCTTCGTATTCATATTTACTGCGGTTGAAAATCTCGTCTGCGGTCTGCTTGTGTTTAAGGTAATCCCTTTTAAGCTTCTCAATCTGTTTCAGCTCCGTCTTATTCATCAACTTTGCCCTCCTTACCAAGCAATTTATATAGCTTACGCTTGTTCTCTGCCCTTTCTTCATCGGTCAAAGGATTTTCCCTACGCCACTTTTCATAGGCTTCACGCTCATATTTCTGTCTGCAACGCTGTTCGGCAGCCTTAACCGCCTGTTCGTTGTTACGCTTATCACGCTCCAGCTTTTCAGTTTTTACCTCTTGTGCCGCTTTGATGAAGGCTAATGACACATCAAGCTCCTTTGACATTTCATCAATTCTGTCCGTTTTCATATCAAATCTGCCCCTTTCAGTGTTTTTTGACTTTTCCTTACAGCTATATTATAGTACTGTCGACAGTACTTTTCAAGATGAATAATCCCTAAATATTTAGCGAAACATTTGTTCGTTCTGTATAGTTGACAGTTTTTCTGATTTATGTTACACTGTTCATTAGGAGCTGATACAATGAATACAGATAAGCGAAAACAAACAATTCGCAAGTGGGACAGAGAGAATATGAAAACCGTATCTTGCCGTATGCGTAGATATGAAGCGGAGCTTTTCAACGAATATTGTAAATCCCGCAACACAACTCCTGCCGCTGTAATCAAGAAATATGTAACTGAACTGATTGACCAATATTGTGAAGAACAGAATAAAATCCATAACGATAATTCTGATAATAATTCTACATTTTCTGATCCCCCCATTTATGATGAGCCGAAATAATTCGGTTCATCATTTTATTTTACCCACCTGTTTATATGATGGGTCTGTTCTTCCTGCTCTTGCAGAACATCGTGCTGTTCTGCCGCACGTTC
>JAFSBM010000207.1 GCA_017437285.1 Ruminococcus sp.
ACCTTCCGAAGGCGTGCTGCCGCACTCCGAGGGAGGTTGACGCAGCAGATGTCGTGCATAGCTGTTTTTTCTCAAAAGGGGTTTTTAGAGATGCCCTTTATGCCGAGTATTTGACGGCAAGGTTTAGTTGGTGGAGCAATAGAGATGCCCAATTATCAAAGTTCGCAATATTACCCTTGACATCAGCGTAATATTGATGTATAATTATTGTTGTTGCTTTTAAATTTTAAAGGAGTTGAAACAAATTGAAAAACACATTCGGCTCTGAAATAGCTGTAACCATTTTCGGCGAAAGTCACGGAACAGCTATCGGTGCAGTTCTTGACGGTATGCCTGCGGGTATAGCCGTTGATGAGGAATTTATTGCACGTCAGATGAGCCTCAGAAAATCTGTGGGAGCTATTTCTACTCCCCGAAAAGAAGCTGACGAGGTTAAAATCGTAAGCGGAGTTTTTAACGGCAGAACTACAGGTACGCCTATTACCTTTATAATAGAAAATCAGGATACAAGAAGCCGTGACTACGGTGAACTTGCCTATAAAGCACGTCCCGGTCACGCTGATTTTACCGCTGATGAAAAATACGGCGGATTTCAGGATTTCCGTGGCGGCGGTCATTTTTCGGGACGCATAACTGCAGGTATCGTTGCGGCAGGTGCTGTTGCTATTTCTGCCCTTAAAGAAAAGGGGATTACTATCGGTACTCACATTCTCTCCTGCGGCGGAGTTTTTGACCGCAGTTTCGAGAATGTCAGCGAGGACATTGCATATCTTGACAGCAGAGAATTTGCCGTACTCAATGCCCATGCGGAAGAACCTATGAAAGCGGCTATAATGGCGGCTAAAGCTGAGGGTGACAGCGTTGGAGGACGGCTTGAAACTGCTGTTTACGGTATGCCTACAGGTGTAGGTGAACCGTGGTTTGATACGGTGGAAAGTCTGCTTTCTCACGCACTTTTCAGCGTTCCTGCTGTTAAGGGTGTGGAATTCGGTGCAGGTTTTGGCTATGCCGATATGCGTGGAAGTCAGGCAAATGACTCTTTCTACAACGACAACGGAACAATCCGCACAGCTACTAACAACTGCGGCGGTATACTTGGCGGAATTACAAACGGTATGCCTATAATTTTCCGCTGTGCCGTAAAGCCTACTCCCTCTATTTATAAGGAGCAGAACACAATTGATATGCGTAACGGCGAAAATACCACATTGCAGATTCAGGGACGTCACGACCCTGCTATTGTACATCGTGCAAGAGTTGTGGTTGAAAGCATAACTGCGTTAACCCTTATTGACCTGCTTTGTCAGAAATACGGAGCAGATAAGCTTATAGAAAAATAACGAAAAGGAATGATTTTTATGTCAATGACATTCATCAGAGAGCTTCCAAAGCCCTCAGTAATCAAAGAAGAACACCCCGTATCACCTGAACTTGCAGCTATAAAGGCTCAGCGTGACGAGGAAATAAAAGCTGTATTCCGTGGGGATTCCGACAAATTTCTCCTCATTATCGGACCTTGCTCAGCAGATTCGGAAGAACCTGTAATTGACTATATCACAAGACTCCGTGAATTGCAGGAAAAGGTTAAGGATAAAATTCTCATTATCCCAAGAATTTACACAGGTAAGCCACGTACAACAGGTGACGGCTACAAGGGTATGCTTCACCAGCCTAACCCAACAGCTATGCCTGACCTTGCAAGCGGAATTGTTGCTGTAAGAAATCTCCACATCAAGGCTCTTGCAGAAACAGGCTTCACAGCGGCAGATGAAATGCTCTATCCCGAGAACTACAGCTATCTTGACGATATTCTTGCATATGTAGCAATCGGCGCTCGTTCCGTTGAAAATCAGCAGCACAGACTTGTATCAAGCGGCGTTTCAATTCCTGTTGGTATGAAAAATCCCACAGGCGGCGATATTTCCGTAATGATGAACGCAATCACAGCTGCACAGCACTCTCACGCATTTATGTATCGTGGACACGAGGCAAAGAGTGACGGAAATCCCTATGCACACGCAATTCTCCGTGGCTATGTCAACGAGAGAGGTCAGTCCTTCCCCAACTATCACTTTGAGGATTTATACCGCCTTGCTCAGACATATGCTGAAAGGGATTTGAAAAATCCTGCTGTTATTGTTGATACAAACCACGCAAATTCGGGTAAACAGTATCTTGAACAGGTTCGTATTGCTAAGGAAATCCTCCACAGTATGCGTCACAGCGAGGACATCAAAAACCTTGTAAAGGGACTTATGATTGAGAGCTACATCGAGGACGGCTGCCAGAAAATCGGCGAGGATATTTACGGAAAGTCAATTACTGACCCCTGCCTCGGCTGGGAAAAGTCCGAAAGACTTGTTCTTGATATTGCTGATACTCTTTAATTAAGCTTTTAGCTGTTAGCCATTAGCTTTTAGCTTTTGGAAACAGCGGCATAATTCATAATTTGAAATTAATGGGCGGTGGAATTTCAATTTCTGCCGTCCCTTTTTATGTATGATGATATTTTACAGGCGGATAATATCCGCCCCTACATAAATTGACGGTATATCACAATATTCATCATACCTATTGGCTAATGGCTTCAAAACAAAAAGGACGGCAGAAACAAAATTCCACCGTCCGTAATTCTTAAGGGCATCTCTAAAAACCCCTTTTGATAAAAAACAGCTATGCATGGCATCTACTGCGTCAACCTCCCTTGGAGTGCGGCAGCACGCCTGCGGAAGGTTTCTTTGTAGCTGCCATACCTATCTGCTTTTCCTTTAACCAAACGGGTTTTTAGAGATGCCCTTAATTCTGAATTATACCGCCGTCCAAATAAGCTAACGGCTAATGGCTAACAGCTAAAAGCTTTTAAACTAATTATCTGATGCCGTACTTTTCGATGACGTAATCCATATCCTTATCGCCTCTGCCTGAGAGGTTAATGAGGACAGAACCCTTGTTCATCTGCTGTGCAAGCTTGATTCCGTATGCAACAGCGTGTGAGCTTTCAATAGCAGGGATAATTCCCTCAAGCTTAGAAAGTGTAAAGAATGCGTCAATTGTTTCATCATCGTTGATTACGTCATATTTAACTCTGCCGAGGTCGTGGAGGAATGCGTGTTCAGGACCTGATGAAGGATAGTCAAGACCGCTGGCAACTGAATAAACAGGTGCAGGTTCGCCGTTTTCATCTTTCAGCATAATGCTGTTGAAACCGTGCATAATTCCCTCTGTACCGTATTTCAGACTTGCCGCATGGTCGCCGAGTGCTGTACCTCTGCCCAGTGGCTCAATGCCGTAAATATCAACAGGGTCGTTGAGGAATCCTGCAAACATACCCATAGCATTTGAACCGCCGCCTACGCAAGCTACTACAGCGTCGGGAAGTTCACCTGTCATATCGAGGAACTGCTCTCTTGCTTCAATTCCCACAACGCTCTGGAAATCTCTTACCATTAATGGGAATGGGTGAGGTCCGAGAACTGAACCAATACAGTAAATAGCGTCCTTGTACTCCTTTGCATATGCCGCAAATGCTGCATCCACAGCCTCTTTGAGAGTCTGCAAGCCTTCTGTTACTTCAACAACTCTTGCACCAAGAATTTTCATACGTGCCACGTTGGGAGCCTGCTTTGCAATATCAACCTTGCCCATATAGATGTCACATTCAAGACCGAAATATGCAGCAGCTGTTGCAAGTGCAACACCGTGCTGACCTGCACCTGTTTCAGCAATAACTTTCTTTTTGCCCATATACTTTGCAAGGAGAGCCTCGCCCATACAATGGTTGAGCTTGTGTGCACCTGAGTGGTTCAAGTCCTCACGCTTTGCATAAAGCTGAACGCCTGTGCCGATTTTGTCGGAAAGACGCTGGAGATGTGAAATTGGTGTAGGTCTGCCCTGAAATTCTCTGCGGATACGGCGAAGTTCGTCAATGAACTTTCTGGATTTGCAGATTGTGTTGTATGCGTGGGAGATTTCCTGCATAGCTGCTTTAAGTTCGGGAGCGATGTATGCACCGCCGTACTTGCCGAAAAATCCGTCCTCTGTGGGGTAGTTCTTTAAATATGTGTCAAAATTAACATCATTGAAAATCATAGTTATTTCCTCCAAAAAAATTTATTATAGGTTTTTATTAAGATTTATCTCATATTATTCTGAGCGTCGCCATCGTTTATTCATATCACTTACCTCCGTAATCAGATGTATTTCTGAAAGGGTAATAAAAAAGCCCTGACAGAAATAGCCGTAATTTCTGCCAAGGACGAATAAGTTTTATCCGTGGTGCCACCTTGATTCATAGGGTTTACCTATGCACTTTCAGGATACTATCATATCCCTGACGTTTAACGCACGTCGCTACGTTGCGGAATACTCGGATATGAGGTGTATTCGGGAAAAATTAATTGTCCCTCGGAATCTCACAGCAACAGTCTTGAACTTCACGACAACCGCCACGAACTTCACAGCAACCGCCCTGAACTCCACGACAACTGCCTTGAACTCCACGACAACCGCCCTGAACTCCACAGCAACCGCCACGAACTCCACGACAACCGCCCTGAACTCCACAGCAACCGCCCTGAACTCCACAGCAACCGCCTTGAACTCCACAGCAACCGCCCTGAACTCCACAGCAACCGCCACGAACTCCACAACAACTGCCTTGAACTCCACAACAACTGCCTTGAACTCCACAGCGACCGCCACGAACTCCACGACAACCGCCACGAACTCCACAACAACTGCCCTCGGAACAACTCCAATTGCACCCAACCTCGTCAAGCACCCTTTTAAGTACCCAACCCTTTGACCGCACCCTCGGTGGTCCATTTGCTGAACTGTTTTCAATTCGGCTCTCAGCAACCCGAACTCTCTGTGTGAGCATTTTCAGCTTTATCTCCACGTCATTGGTTTATATGGGTATTATATCACGGAATTCGGGATTTGTCAATACTTTTGGTGAAAATTTTGTTGGTGAAGTGGCGAACTTTGATAATTCGTAACAGATGATTTTCTTTTTGACTCAATCCATTTAAGACGTGATTTAGTAGCCGAATTAATGATTTTATACGAGCCACACATCAACAGTGATTCAACAACAAGTATTATAAAGAAGAAAAACCACATATCATAAGTCTGCTCAAAACCATTCATTAAACGTACAATTACAGTAAATACTACAGGAGATCCCGTTGCCAAAGCAATATAAAACGGCGGTTTTTTATCCCAATTATTACAATTTTTCTCCTCAAAGTCAAGGAACTGTTCAAAAGTAAGTTCGGGTTTACCTTTTTTAGCGTTTCTTTTATTCATCTTTTCAAAGCGATTCATTTCCATTTCTTCCGTATCGTTTTTGAAAGTTTCAGAAACTCCTAAAAATTCATTGAAAGTAATGCGATTTTCCTTTTTAAAGCGTCTTTTATCCTTTGTGATTATGCGGCGGAAGATGAAATATACACCGCATATGATGAGAGAAATCCAGAGATAAGGACCGTTTTCACCGCCCTCATCAGGTAAGAAAGATACGAGTATAATACATACCGCAGCTATAAAAATAAATGAAATCGGCATAAGCCATTTACTCAGTTTTGGATTTGTGAACATAAACCTTTTCTTCAGATAATTTATGCTGTAAAGCAGTACAAGAACAAATATGCCTGTGATTAAAAAAGAAGATATATCTTTATGGGAGCGAAATGTAAAGAAATTTATTTTTTCGCCGTTAAGCAATGAAGTGAACAGAAAGTGAATGTCAAGCAGAACAGTGAGAAAATACCATATAAACATAAAGTGACAGGTTTCAAAAAATCCCAGTATATAGGTTTTTATGCCCTTTTCGGAGCAAAGACTTTCACAGAATTTCTGCAAATCCTTTCCCACTACTTTTTCAACAGGCTTACCCGCTTCCTGTGCGGCAAGAAAGGTATCCATAACCTCGCTGAGGGTTTCCTCCGTCCGCATTTCGTCCATATTACTTGCAGTAACATATTTGCTGATTGTGTTGAATACCTCCATGTATTCCTTATTGAGCTTTTCGATATACATATGGTGAGAATTAACCATTTTCATTTTCCTCCATTTCTGATGAATTGTCGTATAATAAAATATCGGCACTTTTGCTTATTCTGCGGTATCTCTCCCTGAAATCTCCGAGATATTCCGCACCCTCTTGGGTTATGCTGTAATATTTTCGGATTGGACCCAAAGGGGATTTTGCTCTGCGGCATTGTATAAGCTTGTTTTTGTCAAGTCTTGTAAGTACGGGGTAGAGCGTACCCTCACCAATATCTTCCAATCCTGCTTTTTCAAGCTCACCAAGTATTTCATAGCCGTAGGTTTCACCCTTTTCAATAACAGCAAGAACACAGCCTTCCAGTATGCCTTTTAAAAGCTGGGCATTATCCATAGTGATTTCCTTTCAAATTTCGTACTACTTGACTTTGTCAAGTAGCTTGAATATATTATATCACACCTACTTGGCTTTGTCAAGTAGCATTTGTAAAAAAATTACACCTCATTGGTAAATCCTTTGAGGTGCAGATAAAACTATTCTTTTTCTTCCTGTTTATTGCAGATTCCAAAGCCAAGACCAAGGAAAATGAAAAGATAAGGTGCGGTGTATGTTCTTGAACTTCCGAAAAATGCGGAGAAACAATATGCAAATGCCGTAGCAAGAGCAGCGATTTCATATTTGCTGAGTTTTTTCTTGTTTTTGAGTCCGTGAATGAATACGGACATAATTGCGGCAAGGTAGCATATACCTGCTGGAATTCCGTAAAATGCGGTGTATTGCAGGTATTCGTTATGGGTACGGTCATGTGTATGTACAGTAAGAAGTCTTTCACAGATACCCTCTGTGCCATGGCCTAAAAATGGCTTTTCAATGATATATTCAATGGTTTTGCTCCAGAGAAGCCAACGGTTTGTACCTGCATACTTCGCATTGTCTGTATCCTGAATAACGCTGTTAATATCAGAGTTAAGGCTGGAAATATTACCGCTTACAGATGGTTCAAATAAGTTGATGATAAAAGAAACTGCGATAAATACTCCAATGAGAAAAAGTGTGTTTTTGTCTATACGCTTATTAACTATTGCAAGAACGACCAAAAGGAATACAAGACCGCCGATAGTTGAAAGATAGCAGCCGAAAGTATTATTTTTTATAAGAATAACTAAATTAATGACAAAAGTAACAAAGCACAGCCATTTTACTATTTTATTTTTTTCAAGTGCAAAAAACGCACCACAGCAGGTGATTGCAACGGTAAGGTAATAAGCGTAGTGATTGGGATTATTTAATATTCCGACAATCCAGAATACATCATAAGGTCGTTGTTGTGCAAATGTGTAAGAGCCTGAAATAAGAGAAACACCAACACATATTCCGTAAATAAGGCTGATAGCCAAAAATAAATACATCAGGTATTTTTTAATTTTCTCATTCTTAATAATAGAGGAACAGAAAAAGAATGATATAAAGTAGGAAAAATACACGAATATGCTTTCATATCGGCTTGGATGACCGTATATGGCATATTCCGTCCAACCGTTAATCATTGTGGAAATCAGTATCAGCACAGCCATACCAATAAAAAATGTCATAGGTATATTATGTTTAATTACATCCCGAAATTTTATTTTTTCAACATGACATTTGCCTATGTACAGCAGGACTGATAAGCCGCCTAATATATAAAATGATATCCACATATCATTCAGCAGGAATAAGTATGGGTATGCAATTACAATCATCATAATTGTATCAATCAGGACGGAGATTATAAACATGGCAATCGGTATTGCTGCCATTACTTCAATAAAGCTCCAGGGCAGAAGCTCCAATGCTTCCCTTAAAGTTTTAGCCTTCATTACGGCTTTTAATTGTTCTTTCATAAAACTGCCTTTCTTTTATAGTTCAGGTATACCCATTTCTGTATCCGAATCAATTTGATAGTCCTCAAATCTATACTCACGGACGGATTTTTTAGCTTTTTCCATAACTTCCTCATTGAAGAAAGTTAGTTCGAGGGGGATGAAGTAGGGGTAGCCTACGTCATTTTTTATTGCATCGTGGTGTTTTTTCAGCGGTTTTAATAAAATGATATTAAATAAAATCAGAACCAGAGTAACTAAATTTATAGGAACTGCAAGAAGCAGAATTCCTGCGGCATATTTCTGTTCGTAATTTTTCTTAATGAATACAACCAGTGTGAAAATCAGAAATATAATAAGTAATAAAATCATGCAAGGATAGCTGTTATGAGATATTTTATATACAAGGGAAATTTTCTCAGAGTCAATGAAATCCAGAGATTCAAACAATAAAGTATGCAGTATAAGCAATACAGCCATAACTATATTGAAGATTAAAACTTTCCATAGGTCACGGACGTATATTTCACGTTTTTTCTGCATTTCAAACATATGGTCGTTGAAATCGTGAGCCTCTTTATACATTTTATCAGAGGTTATATTTATACCATGATTATAAACATGTTCATCGGTTATATAATCAAGGTCATCATATGAAATCTGTTTGTTGTAATAGGGGTTGAAGTGCATAGTTTTTTCCTCCATTATTAGATATATACATTATAACACGGTGTTCATAATTTGTCAATAGTTTAACGAAATACTTGACATCTGGAAATACTTATGTTATAATGAAAGAATATTTTTAAGGAGGTATGTATCTATGCTTACACATAACGGAACAAAGACAATTGAAACTGAAAGGCTTATACTCCGCAGATTTGAGTATACCGACGATACAGCAATGCTTAAATACTGGATTGCTGATGAAAAAATCCAGTCCCTGTATTCCGAGCCTGTTTATTCCACAAAAGAGGAAGTAAAGGAACTTCTTGACATATATATAGGTTCTTATGAAAAGCCCGACTACTACCGCTGGGCAATTATTGAGAAAGACTGCGGCGAATGTATCGGACAGATTGCTTATTTCCTTGTTGACAACAAAAATCACTTTGCGGAAATCGAGTATTGTATCGGTTCGGAGTTTCAGTGCAGGGGATATGCAACAGAGGCTGCAAAGGCTGTTATAGCTTTCGGATTTGATGAAATCAATCTCCATAAGGTGCAGATTTGCACAAAGACTATAAATCAGCCCTCAAAGCGTGTTATTGAAAAATGCGGTTTGACCTATGAGGGAACGCTCCGTGATTATTTCTATATGAACGGGGAATACGTGGGCAGACATTATTTTTCAATCCTCAGAAGTGAGTATGAGAAAAATGATTAAGAAAGCAGATTTATGTGATACAAAAACTGTAAGAGCAATAACAGAACAGACAATAAACAGCGTATATCCCAAATATTACCCTAAAGGTGCGGTGGAATTTTTCCTCAGCCACCACAATGAGAATAATATAAAAAACGACATTGAAAAGGGTATTGTCTATATTTTATATGAAAATGATAATGCCGTGGGAACTGTAACTGTCAGGGAAAACGAAATATGCCGCCTTTTTGTTTTGCCGCAATTTCAGGGCAAAGGCTGCGGCGGCAGGCTCATTGATTTTGCCGAGAAGAAAGCCGCTGAAAACTACAGCAAAATTATAATTGACGCATCATTGCCTGCAAAGCCGATTTACCTGAAAAGAGGTTATGTTTTCACGGAATATCACACTATTGAAACGGATAACGGCGATTTTCTATGCTATGATGTTATGGAGAAAAATGATGAAAACATTAGAAATAGCAGAACAGATTAAAAAACTGCATAATCCTAACAATACGCTTATTATCGGCATTGACGGTTTAGGAGGAGCAGGCAAAAGCACCATTTCAGAGAAACTTTGCAAGCATCTGAAAGATGAAAAATACAGCGTCACATTACTTCATATAGACGATTTTATCCATCCAAGAGCAGTAAGATACAATGATAATTATGCCGAATGGGAATGTTACTATAATCTCCAATGGCGATATGATTATCTGTTAAATAAAGTTATCGTTCCGCTAAAAAGCAACAGCGACTTTATAACTGAAATTGAGCTTTATGATAAGGATAATGATACATATTTCCTCAACAAGATAAACGTACCTGTAGGAAGCATAGTTATAATTGAAGGTGTATTTTTACATAGAAATGAACTCAAAGATGTATTTGATTATATGATATATATTGACATTCCCGAAGAAATCCGACTTGACCGAGTTCTTGAACGGGACGGATATATTGGTAATAAAGAGCAGATTAAGGCAAAGTATGACAATCGTTATTTCCCCGCTGAACACCATTATATCGCTGTATGTTCACCTGCTGAAAATGCAGATTACATCATAAAGGAGTAGTTTATGAAAATAAAATGGCTGTTTTTTGATTTGGGCGGAACGATTTATGACGAAACATTGTCCGATAAAGAACGTGTTGAAAAACTTCTTAAAAAAATCAATTCAGACATAACTTATGATGTGTTTTACAGAGAGATGCAGAGGGCTGCTGCGGAATATGCAGCATCACCATTTACAGCCGCACGAAATAGCTTTGGTATAACTGAAAATGAACCGTATTCAAATAAGAACGAAATGTTGTATCCAAACGTACTTAATGTTATAAAAAAGCTTTCGGCTTCATACAACTTAGGAATTATAGCCAATCAGCCCAAAGAAACATTAGAACGATTGAAAAAAGACGGTCTATACGATTTTTTCAAAATCTGTCTTTTATCTGAATGCGAAAATCTTTCCAAACCAAATGAAAAATTATTTGAAAGAGCATTGAAATTGGCAGATTGTCTGCCAAATGAGGCTGTAATGATTGGCGACAGATTGGAAAATGATATTTTTCCTGCAAAAAATATCGGTATGAAAACGGTGAGGATTGTTCAGGGATTATTCGCTGTTCAGAAGCCATTAAACAGAAACTATATTTCCGATTATGAAATAACTGATATTAGTGAATTACTTAATTCTGGGAGCTGATATAATGCCACACACAGTCACAAAACCATTTGAAACTCCACGCCTTATATGCCGCCCCTTTACTATGACGGATTGCGGTGATATGCTCCGAAACTGGATAGCTGATGAGGATATTCAGAGCGAATACGGCGAACCTGTTTATACAACTCTGCCGCAGGTGGAAAAGCTTGTGGGGGAATATGTGGAAAAATACGGCAATGCTGATTTTTACCGCTGGGCAATTATTGAGAAAGACAGCGGCGAATGTATCGGGCAGATTGCCTTTTGCCGTGTATATCCCGACTGCAATACAGCGGAAATTGAGTATTGCATCGGCAAAAAATTCTGGGGCAGGGGATATGCAGGAGAGGCTTTGCAGGGTGTGATTGACTACACATTCAGCAATACGGATTTTACAAAACTTGAAGCATATCACAGAATTGAAAATACAAAATCGGGGCGAGTGCTTGAAAAATCGGCTATGGAAATAACTGACAATGTGGAGCGATTCCGCATAGAAAATCAGTTGCCCCACGGAGAAGTGTGCTATTGCATAAGGAGAAAATTATGAAAAACTATGTAGTTGAAAATTACGAGAATTACCGTGAGGAGGACAGATTGTCCACCAATAACGCAAGAAGAATTGAATATATCACAACATCAAGAATATTTGACGAGCTTTTTGACGGCAGCAAAAAAATCCTTGATTGTGCCGCAGGAACGGGAATTTATGCCTTTCATCTTGCGGAACGGGGACACGAAGTAACTGCCACAGATATAACTCCTCGCCACGTTGAAATTATGGATAAAATCATTGCGGAAAAGGGATATAACGTGAAAACAGCGGTGCTTGATGCCTGCGATATGAGCATTTACGAGGACGAAAGCTTTGATGTTGTGCTGAATATGGGACCTTTTTATCATCTGATTGACGAGGAAAAAAGGGTGCAATGTATGAAAGAAAGCTTGCGAGTGCTGAAAAAGGGCGGAATTCTTGCAACGGCATATATTCCAAGATATTATATTTTTCAGTTTATCGCAATGGAGAACGATTATTTCCTTGACGATGACCTTGCAAAACAGCTGATATCTACGGGAGTTCTCCGCCACGATGATGAAAAATGCTTTTGGACTGATACTTATTACTCATCAGTTGAGGAAATGGAGCAGCTTTATAAGGAGCATGGTCTGACAGTTACCGACCACTTTGCACAGGACGGCTGCACTCCACAATTCCGTGAAAAGGTGGATAAGTGGAGCGAGGAGCAGTTCAGAATATGGTGCGATTATCACTATTCCGTATGCCGTGAAAAATCAATTCTCGGCAGCAGTAACCACGTTATAATTGTAGGAAAGAAAAACTGATATATCCGCTAAATTTTAAGGGACAGGCGAAATGCCTGTCCCTTTGCGTTTTATGAGGCTTTGGTCAGAAAATTGCTTGAAAAAGTTACCGTACACAGCGAATACTTGGAAATTCGGTTTAAGTCGGGGGTGACGATTAGTGTTGAAAAGTGAATAGATAGAGTGAACCCCTCATCATCGGTTATCGGTGGTGCGGGGTTTTGTTTATTCTGTATCTGGATACATTCTAGTCAATTTCATAAAGATTTCTCCATCATACTCAGGGATAAGCAAATAGAATTCACCTTTTATATCACTAATTTCTATACGATAGTATCGAGCGAAATAATGTCCGAATTGATTGGTAGTGATCTTATACGGCTTATATGTCTTAGAATCATAAGGCTCTTGTTTTGTCCAATCCGGAAAACTTGCTCGTCTATTAATTAGTTGGATGGAACGAAGCGAAGATAATGGGATTTCCCATACGGTGCTTACATCAGCAAGATATAAATAATTATTTTCGGTATAAATGAAAATGCTGAGATTGTCATATCCAGTCATTCCCATATCCTTATGCTTTACATTGCCATCTTTTATTGTATATCTTTCGGCGAGTATATCTATACTTTGTGCATCGGCAGGAATTCCAAGTATATCTTTAATCTTTTGTAAAAGTTGATTTGCATTCTCGTTATGCTTTTGAAACGCAGATGATTCTATTGTCTTCTTTCTTTGCCTCATGGAAATCATTTGTAGGATTAACCAAATAGCAAAGCATATTGGAAGTGCTAAATAGATTCCGGGTGCATTATGAAAGCCTTGCGAAAGCGATGTTCCACTCCCCCAAGCTTTTATGATGCCTATGAATAGTATCATCCAGCCGATTTGACAGAGTATTTTGATGAGTGATAAAGGAAACGGCAGGCTGCTTTGTTTTTCAAGTTTTTCTTCGTTCTCTAATACACTTTCAATTTCAGCATCTTGTTCCTCTGAAATACGTTTTGTGCGAAAAACTTCAACATCAAGCTTTGGGGTTTCGATATGATCACTTGTGTTGATACCAAATAGATTGGTCATGTATTGTATCACTCCTTAAATTTTCATTATGTAAATCTTGAAAAGCTGACAACCTTTCCCAACGCTGGCACTATTTTGCAACCAAATGAGTGGTTAGAGTTGACGCTACCATTTAGTACAACAGGCAATAAATGCCGATAATTCGGGAATTTTATGCCTTGTTTTTTGACATCAAAACTACGCACTCAACGTGCTTTGTTCCCGGGAAGAAATCTCCGCCGCATACCCTGTCCACGGAGTAGCCGTTTTCGGAGAGATATTTCGCATCACGGGCAGCAGTAGCAGGATTGCAGGAAATCATAACGATTTTTTGTGGAGCAGCGGAGAGTATCACATCAAGGGACTGCTGAGAGCAGCCTTTTCTCGGCGGGTCAACCACAATAATATCGGGATTACAGCCGTTTTTGTGGAGCTGAGAAAAAATTTCCCCTGCATCGCCGCAATGAAATTCCGCATTTGCCACATTGTTATCAGCGGCATTTTTTCTTGCATTTTCCACAGCTTCGGGAACAATTTCAACGCCCACGATTTTCTTTGCTTTGTGAGCCATTGACAAACCGATAGTACCTGCACCGCAGTACAAATCTGCAATAATTTCATTCCCCGAGGGATTGGCATATTCCAAAGCCTTAGCATAAAGCCGTTCAGCCTGGGGAGTATTAATCTGATAAAAAGAAAGTGGAGAAATTTCAATTTTATTTCCGCACATTGTATCGGAAATTGTATCGCTTCCCCACAGAGTAACGCAGTTTTCACCGAGGATAACATTTGTTTTTGTGGGGTTAATATTCATCACAATGCTCTTTATATCGGGATATTTCTCTGCCAGCCGCACACACATGGAATTCAGCTGACGACACATATCCTTACGCACCACAAGGCATACCATAATTTCATCCGAATACGCACCTTTACGCAGGTAAATGTGACGCATTATGCCTGTTCCCTTGGATTCGTCATAGACAGGGAGCTTCTTTTTGTTGATAAATTCCAGAATATCCGCTGTGATACTGCTGAAAATCTGCGGCTGTAAGGGGCAGTCCTCAACGGCAATTACACGGTGACTTCTTGGAGCAAAAAATCCGCATATTGCCTTTCCGTCATGAACCGCAAGGGGATATTGTGCTTTATTGCGGTATCTGTCAGAATTATGGCTTGGGATGAATTCGTCATATTCAGGAGAAAGTCCGCCTATTCGTTCAAATGCATTCCGTACCGTTTCATCTTTGGCACGACATTCCGCCTCGTAGCTTATATGGCGGTAAACACAGCCGCCGCATTTTTTGTAAACTCCGCAATCTCTCATTTCACGGTCGGGGGAAGGTGTAATCAGCTTCTCCGCAATGCCGAAGCAATAACTGCTTAAAACCTTGACAATTTTAATATCAGCCACATCGCCTACAGCGGTTTCGGGAACAAATACAGCCATATTTTCAATACGGCAGACACCGCTGCCCTCGGAGGTAAGCCCCGTTATTTCTGCGGTGTAGATTTGATTTTTCTCAGGCATTGAGTAACCTCCTGTTTTTTCTCCATAAGTTCATCAAAGCGGTTGATGTATTCGTATGGGAATTTATAGTTGTGAATTCTGTTGATAAGTCCGTCGGGATATACAAGTTTTGTCGATGCGGCACAGCCTGCACCGAGAATTGTCTGTGTTTCGTCCATAATGAAAATGTTGTACTGGCTTTCATAGCCTTTTTTTGCATATCCCACATTTTCAAGGTTGTCCACAGTATTTTTCTGACGGTACATATAGTAGGGGAGATAGCCCTCCGCCATAAGCTTTTCAATGCTGTAATCCACCATTTCAGCGGCAGGATTAGCCATATTCACATTGCCCTCACGGAAAAGAGCCGCCGAGCGTTTTACTGTCAGCGTATGAACGGTTATGCTTTCGGGGGAAAGTTCCGTTATTTTATCAAGGGTATACTTGAAACTTTCAGCGGATTCCGTAGGAAGTCCGGCAATAAGGTCGGTATTTATATTGTCGAAACCGATTTTTCTTGCCAGTTCAAAGGCTTCAAGAGCCTCTTTTCCCGTATGCTGTCTGCCGATAACTTTGAGTACATCGTCATTGAGCGTCTGAGGATTTACTGAAATTCTGTCAGCACCAAGTTCCTTTATAACACGGAGTTTTTCCTCTGTTATGGTATCGGGTCTGCCTGCTTCAAAGCTGTATTCCCTTATTCTGTCAAGGTCGAAATTAGCAGCAACAGCCTCCATAACTCTGCGGATATCCTCAGCGGAAATTGAAGTGGGAGTTCCGCCGCCGAAATAAATCGTATCAATTTTTGTGTCACATTCCTTTACAAGTCTGCCGATAATTTCAAGTTCACGGCAAAGAGCGTCTATGTACTGTGGCATAAGCTTCATAGCTGATGCCATACTGTGTGACACGAATGAACAATAACTGCATCTTGTAGGACAGAAAGGAATTGAAACATAAAGGCTTGCGGCAGATGTATCAATACTGTCAAGTATAGGCTGCTGATTTACGGCAGTTTCATAGGCAAGGGAAAGCTTGCTGTCAGAAAGTTCATATCTTTTCCGCAGAGTATTTTCGATTTCCTCACGGGAAAGCCCTTTCGCCATAAGTTCCGTGACTTTTTTTACAGGGCGGATACCCGTCATAAGTCCCCAAGGGGGAGTAATGCCTGTTTTGCGGCAGAGTATGCGGTAAATCAGCCTGCAAAGTTCCTGCTCCGCAATGCTTTTTTCAGTATTTTCGGGTAGCAGGATTTCCTCCTTTTCGGGAGTATCACCGTTGAGCCGCACTTCTGCCTGCAATTTTATTTCATTGCCTGCAACACTTTTTTCGGTTATGATATAGCTGTCGCCCTGTGCCTCGGAAATATCCTCGGTGAAATTAAATCTTGCAGTATGGAAAAAAAGCTTGCAAATGGACTCAATTTCATATTTAAAAGAATTGCCGATCAGCACGATCGGCATTTTATAATCATCATTTTTATTTATCATTTTTTATCCTCTGAATGGCTTCATATATGGATTATTTCTGCGTTCATAGTCAAGGTCGGTAAACTCATTGTGACCCGGATATATCCTATAGTTGCCCTCTAATTCGTAAAGCATCTCCAAGGATTGCATCATATAGTGGGGGTCACTTCCGGGAAAATCAGTTCTTCCCACAGAACAGCAGAAAAGAGTATCTCCTGAAAAGATGACACGCTCCTCCTCGCAGATATAGCACACACTTCCATGGGAATGACCGGGAGTATGAAGTGTGCGGAATGTGTAATCTCCGTCATGGAGAATACAGCCGTCACGTATTATCTCATATTTCATAACAGGCTGAAAGGGCATACAGGAAATCATAGAATGAAGTGAAAGAGCAGAGCTTTCAAGCATAGGTGAGTCCGTTTCGTGGATAAACACCTCTGCACCTGTTGCCTGACGAACCTCCTCAACTCCTGCGGTATGGTCAAAATGACCGTGGGTGAGGAGGATTTTTGTGAGTTGCAGATTATTCATTTTAAGGTAATTTAAAAGAAGCTGGGGAGTGCCGCCTACATCAATGGCAATACATTTATGGGGGGCGGTAACAACTACATAACAGTTTGATTTAAGCTCTCCCAGATATAAGGTTTTAATTTGCATAGCTGCCTCCTATATAGTGGAACGCTCAACAGAAATAACACTTCTGATTTTCTTGATTTTGTCAAAAATACCTTTAAGCTGTTCCATACTTGAAATAACAATGGTACATTCAAAAATGGCGTCACCGTTTTTCAGCACTCTTGAAGCTGAATGAACAATGGGAATACGTGATTCCATAAGCACAGCGGTAATGTCATAGACAAGACCGATACGGTTGTTTGCAATAACCTCAAAGCTTGTCTGGAACTGTGAGCCTGTATGCTCTGACCATTGAATATCAAACCAGCGTTTGATTTCTTCTTCGTCATTTCGCTGCATTGCCGCACGGTAATTTGTGCATTTTGTGGTATGAACCGAAAGACCGAAGCCTCTTGTAATAAATCCCACAATGTCATCTCCGGGGAGGGGATTGCAGCATTGTGCAAACTTAATGGCAATATCGTTAATTTGGTCAAGAATGATACTGTTTCGGCTGTCGGGTTTTGCCTTGATAAGTGAGGGATTGGCAGGTTCCTGTGCAGTTTCGCCGTAGAGCTTGTTGTATCTCTCTTTCAGCCTTGGTATCATCTTTTCAAGGGAAGTTCCCTTGTAGCCTACGGAAGCAAAGAAGTCATCGAGATTTTCGCAGTTGTGCTTTGCAAAATCGTCTTTGAGGAAGTTTGAAAGCTCCTTGTCGGGAACATTTATGTGATGTCTGCGGAAAAGACGTTCAACCTCAGCTTTACCCTCGGAAATATTTTCCTCACGTCGTTCCTTTTTGAACCATGAACGGATTTTTGAACGTGCATCTGTGGTGAACACGGTGTTGAGCCATGCTCTGTTAGGACCTTTTTCGGGGTCCTTGGAAGTGAGAATTTCGCAGATTTGTCCCGTTTCAAGCTTGAAATCAAGGGGAACAATTCTGCCGTCAACCTTTGCACCTACTGTCTTATGACCGATTTCGGTATGAATTCTGTAGGCAAAGTCGATTACATTTGAACCCATGGGAAGAATAATTGACCTGCCCTTGGGAGTCATTACTACAACATCTTCGGGAGCGATGTCCGTTTTGATTATACGGACGATTTCTTCAACGTCATCAGAGGTCTGCTGGGCTTCAATAACCTGTCTTACCCATGCAAGACGCTGCTCCATTTTATCACGGGAACGAATTCCCTCCTTGTATTTCCAATGGGCAGCAATACCGTATTCAGCTGTTTCGTGCATATCCCATGTACGAATCTGCACCTCAAAGGGAATACCCTCCCTGCCTAAAACCGTTGTATGAAGTGAACGGTAGTCGTTGGCTTTGGGAGTTGCAATATAGTCCTTGAAACGGTTAGGCAGAGGTTTGAACATATCGTGAATAAGTCCGAGAACTCCGTAACATTCGGGAATTGTGTAAACAATAACTCTTACAGCGTATTTATCGTAAATCTCATCAATGTTCTTGTGCATCATAAAGATTTTCTTGTAAATGCTGTAAATACTCTTTACACGTCCCGATACAACAGGTGGTTCAGAGAAATCTTCTTTCTTGAATCGCTCCTTAATTCTTTCCTTGATTATTTCGATGAACGCTTCACGTTCTTCCTTTTTATTTTCGAGAATGCTTTCGATTTCGTTGTATGCATAGGGGTCGAGATAGCGGAATGAAAGGTCCTCCAGTTCCTCCTGAATTGCTCTTATTCCAAGACGGTGAGCAATGGGGGCATATATATTCATTGTTTCAAGAGCAGTACTTCTCTGCTTTTCGGGAGGACGGTGTTTCAGCGTTCTCATATTGTGCAGACGGTCTGAAAGCTTAATAATCATTACACGTATATCCTGCGACATTGCAAGGAGAATTTTGCGGACATTTTCAGCCTGCTGCTGTTCTTTGGAATTGGTGGGGATTTTGCCCAGCTTTGTAACTCCGTCAACGAGAAGTGCAACGTCCTGACCGAATCGTTTTTTCAGGTCATCAAGAGTTGCGGGAGTATCCTCAACTACATCGTGGAGCAGGGCGGAACAAATGGTATCCGTATCCATTCCCAGTTCAAGCAGCGTATAGCTTACAGCAAGAGGGTGGATAATATAATCCTGTCCCGACGAGCGTTTCTGCCCTTTATGTGCCTTTTCGGCAAACTCATAGGCTGAAAGAATTTTGCTCAAATCATACTGTCGGTCATCTTTCAGGATTTTCTGAATAAGCATTTCAATGGTGAAATTATCATCGAAATCGGGGATATTCTTAATATAATCAGCTGAAAGTTCCTCAATGGGAGTTATTGGTATAGGCAGGTCGTGAATAGCGTCCCCGTTATTATTTTTATTCATATCATTGTTCATATTATCACCCTTTCTTTTGCGAAATATTGCGGAGTTTTACGAGAATTTCCGCTGAATCGAGGTCGGCTTTCTGTGAAACCCTGACACGTCTTATGACGTTATCTCCGCAATTTACCGTTATAAGCCCAAGCTGTGAAAGAGCCTCAACAGCAACGGCAAATCGGCAGTAATTAACATTGCCGCATATCTGAAAATACAGATTATCGGCAGTAATTCCCTCATTGGGAATAAGCTTGTATATCATTACAGCTGTATCTCTTGTGGGGAGCATAGCAGGGTAGTAAGCCTGCGGAAGTTCTTCCTCACGCATAAACGCTTCAAATGAAGTGAAAGCCGCAAAATATTTATCCTGATTGAAGCTGTGAACACGTATATCGGAAATATACATATTCACGGAGCGTCTGTCCATATAGTTATTGACGGAAAGAGTTACCGCCATATCGCATATATCGCCCTTTTTCACAGGCAGCGAACTGGGAGCAGCCTTGAAACGGAGTGCGTCAAATTCATTTCTGCCGATTACAACTCTGAGTTTTGAATGAGTTCCGTTTGAAAGAGGGATAATGTCCTTTATTATTGCATTTTCCACGATGAAAACAGGCTTTTCATTGCCCATTCCAAAGGGTTCAAGAGTGTTCAGCCCCTCTACATTGTCAATTGTTATATCCATAGGGGTAAGTGCTAAATCGGCGGAAAGTTCATAAAGCGGCATTTCCTTGTGATTTTCAAGGGCATATTTATTAATAAGTCGGCGGAATTCATCTCCCATACCCGATTTTATGGTAAATCCTCCTGCACCGGGGTGACCGCCGAATTTTTCAAGTACATCTGCGGCGTAGGTGAGAGCCGAGAATACTGAAAAACTGCCGAAAGAACGGGCAGAACCACGGATTTCGCCGTGTTCTTCCGAGGCAATAAAGCAGGGTTTGCCGAACTGTTCCATAATTCGTGCGGCAACAATGCCGATTACACCGTGATGCCAGCCTTTACCGCATATTACAATTACACGGTCACGGAGAATGTCTGGATTTTTGCCAAGAATATCGTAAATTTCAGCTGTGATTTCATTTTCTGTCTGCTTACGCTGCTGATTCAGCGTGTCAAGTTCCTGTGCAAGGCTGTTAATTCTGTCAATATCGTATTCGGTGAAAAGTTCAAGGGCAGTCATAGGTGAACCGAAACGTCCTGCCGCATTAATTCTCGGAGCAAGACCAAATCCTACAGCCGTAGCGTCAATGGTTTTATTGCCATAGCCGCTTACTTCTTTCAAGGCAATGAGGGCAGGGCGGTCAGTGCTGTTTATCAGTTCCAATCCGTAACGTACAATAAGACGATTTTCCCCTGTAAGGCTTACAATATCGGCAATTGTGGCAATAGCCGCCAAGTCGCCGAACTGCTCCAAAGCAAGAGTATAATCGCCGCCGTCAAGAGCCGCCACAAGCTTCAATGCAACAACTGCACCGCAGGAATATTTGAAAGGGGAGCAGTCATCGTGGCGGTGTGGGTCGAGAATAGCCTCTGCACGGGGGAGAGTTTCACCCTGTTGGTGGTGGTCGGTGATAATAAGCTTCATTCCGAGTGAGTAAATGTACTCAGCTTCTTCAATGGCAGAAATGCCGTTGTCAACGGTGATAATCAGCTTTATACCGTCCTCGTGAAGCTGTTCAATAGCGGATTTGTTCAATCCGTAGCCCTCCGCACGTTCGGGAATATAGCAGGTAACGGCTGCACCTGCCTCGGTGAGATAGGTAGCAAGGATAGTTGTTGCCATAACGCCGTCACAGTCGTAATCGCCGTAAACGCAAATGGGAGTTTCAGTTTCAATTGCCTCGTTTATAATATCAGCGGCAATTTCCATATCTCTGATAAGAAAGGGGCTTGAAAGCTCCGACACTTCGAGTTTATTTATTACATCATCGGCAGAGGTATATCCCTTTGCCGCAAGAACAGCGGCGGCAAGGCTTGATATTCCGCAGCCTGATGCCAGTTTCGGTACAAGACTTTTATCTATATCTTTTTTTGTCCATTTTTTCATATTTTCACCTACTGTGGGATTGGTATGAGTACATAGAAATTCCCTATATATCTTAATATACTATTATATCATAATTGTGATATTTTTTCAATATGATTGAGAAAATTAAATTATATATCAAAACGAAAATATGATATTAACTGCCAAAAAGTGAGAAAAAAGATTTTCTGTAACAATTTTATAAAAAATACTGGACAAAATCAAAATTATATGGTATAATATAAAGCAGATGATTTTGTACTTTAAAAATGAGGTGAAACGAATGGATCTTTTTTCTATTTTCAAGGGCGGAAAATATTTCGATAAGCATATGGCTCCGAAGTGCGATTACTGCCAGTTCGGCAGACGTGCCAAGGACGGCAATAAGGTTCTTTGCGAAAAGAGAGGTCTTGTTGACTGCAATTATTCATGTAATAAGTTCATTTATTCCCCATTGAAGCGTATTCCTGTTAAGCAGCTTAACTTTGTAGGAAGCCTTGCGGATGAGGATATCTACATCGAGTCAGCAGGCGATATTGCTGAAAAGAAGGAACTGGAAAATCCACAGAAAAAGGATGAGCCTAAAAAGGACGCTCCAAAGCCTGCTGAGGCTAAACAGGAAAATAAACCCGCACAGGCAACTCCACAGGCAAATCAGCCAACAGCACAGAATGCACCTGCACAGGCAGCTCCACAGGCAAATCAGCCAACAGAGCAGAATGCACCTGCACAGGCTGCTCCACAGGCAAGTCAGCCAGCTGAGCAGAATGCACCTGCACAGGCTGCTCCACAGGCAAGTCAGCCAGCTGAGCAGAATGCACCTGCACAGGCAGATCCACAGGCAAGTCAGCCAGCTGAGCAGAATGCACCTGCACAGGCAGATCCACAGGCAAGTCAGCCAACAGAGCAGAATGCACCTGCACAGGCTGCTCCACAGGCAAGTCAGGCAACAGAGCAGAACTCTCCTGCACAGGCAGCTCCCTCTCTCGATGATTTAAGTGCATTGGCAGAAGCTGCTGTTAAGGCTGCTGAAACTTCCGAAAATAATAATGTACAGTAAATTCAAACTCATGTCGCAGAGGGTAATTCCCTCTGCGGTGTGATTAGTTCTGTCGCATACTTTAATATGCGGGTGTGGTGAAATTGGCAGACACGCCAGATTTAGGGTGCGTTACGACAGTGTGTTGTTTTTCAGTATGTGTTGATCGGTAATTTTCAGAACGGATAGGAAAGGGATATGCAGTATGAAAAAATTTTCGCTTATTTTTTTGATTTCTTTTCTGATATATATTTTAGCGATCTTTGCCGTGCCATACATGACTGCAAGAATATGGGCTGATGTAATTGCGTTGCTGTTTATTCTTGCTTGCTGCTATCAGTTGCTCTATATTATATTTCTGCGAAAAAGGGATTCTGTCAGCTTAGGCAGAAGCATAAGCAGGTACTTTTTGTATCTTTTTTCTGCGGTTATTACTGTGATTTTAATTTACTATGGTAATAATTTCATTAACGGATTTACTCCTACAAACTTCTTCGGACAGGAGATAGGCGAGAAAGTATACGGTTTTGAAGCTGTTATTAAAGATGAATGGGCACATTTGTTTGCAATACCGTTAGTTTTTATTTCTTTTTTGTACCAGATCATTTATTATATTTTCTACCGTAAACAAAAAAACAAATCAATATAATAATTTTTTAATTTAATATGCGGGTGTGGTGAAATTGGCAGACACGCCAGATTTAGGTTCTGGTGCCGAGAGGCATGCAGGTTCAAGTCCTGTCACCCGTACCAATGAAATCCCTCGATATATCGAGGGATTTTTCATTTGTTGATGCAGAATTCAATTGGCACCAGATTTATTTTGCGCACAAGGTACGCCTTATGCGTATGCCGTTTTTACGCCGATTCTCCCTCCACATACACCGCCACGCTATCCTCAAAATCCCCATTGAACTCCAGACGCACATCAAGGCTTTTATCCTCATTCTGATGCACATAAACCGTTTTCACCAGCAGCCGCAGATTCGCATCACTGATGTGCTGTTCCTCAATCATCTTTTCCAGGAGGTCTGCTGTAGTTTTCAGCTCGTTTCGTTTTCTCTTGCTGACTTCATCGAACTGCTTGCTTTCCTCAATCTTCTGCTGTAGCTCGGCGATTTCTTCCTCACGTTTGGTAATCATATTGTTGTAAACAGAAGCGTGTTCACGGTCGGAGATTCGCTCGATAATCAAATCTTCAATCTGCTGTCGGAGGGATGATATCCGTTCCTTGTACTGCTCAATCTTTCGTTCATAGGCAGGCTTTTGTCGCTGCCAGTCATGAACGATTTTATCGTACTTCTTGCTCTGTTCCTGAATCCGAATCAGCAGCAGTCTGACTTCATCATAAATTACCTCATCAAGCTGTGACTCATGAATTCGGTGGGGTGTACAGTATTCCTTGCCGTAGCGGTGGTGGCTGTTGCAGGTATACTCAACCCATTCGTTATTTTTGCATACTCTGTGTTTTGCAATCAGAATCGCTCCGCATTCTGCACACTTGATCATACTGCGATAGCGGTGGATCTTACGATTTGCTGATGCTCTGATGTTACCCTGTTTATGGTTTTCAAGAAGCAGCTGTGCCTGTTCATAAGTCTGCTTATCGATAATCGCAGGAAGAAAATTCTCATGGCGAAACTGTTCTTCCACAGGCACGGTGCTTTTGGTTTTGTAAATCTTACTCGTCACAGTCTTGTGATTCACCAGCGTTCCCGTATAGATTTCATTCTCCAAAATCCGTTTTACAGAAGTCTGTACCCACAGATATTTCTTGCACAGCTTCGTGCGAGTGGAGCTGATTCTGCGGTGGGAGAAGTATTCGGGAGATTTGATTTCTCTTGCATTGAGCTGTTTGGCAATGGCGGATATGCCGTAGCCCTCCAGATATTTCTGAAAAATCTCACGGACAATATCTGCCGCCACTTCATCAATTAAAATCTCATTGGTGTTCCTGTCCTTGTAATAACCCATGGGCAAGTTTACAATCAATCCAGTTTTCTGCTTCTGACGAATGCCTGTCTTGATCTTCTTACCGATGTCCTTCGCATAGAAATCGTTAATGATCTGTTTCATTCCGATGAGCAAATCGTCGTTATCATTGAAACTGTCGATGCCCTCAGTGACGGAATATACTCGCACATTATTCTCACGCAAGTGGTCAATGAAGAGTGCTGTCTGCGTTCGGTGTCTGCCAAGTCGTGAAAGGTCTTTTACAAGTACAACATCAACCTTACCCTCATCCACAGTATTTTCCAGTTCCGCAAGTCCCTTTCGCTCAAAGGTCATACCTGAAACATTGTCATCGCTGCTCTCACCGACAATTTCATAGCCCTGCTGCTCTGCATAATCAACCAGAATCTGACGCTGATTGTACAGGCTGTTCATTTCCTCGTCCTCATCACGGGACAAGCGGTAGTATAGCCATGCTTTCATTTTATCATTCTCCTTTGGCAGGTACGCTGTGTGGTGCCTGCGTTATCACAGACAATACCACACAACCTCCTGCAAGTCCAGCGTTTACGCCGATTTCTCAGTTCTTTCTACTTTACCAACAGAATCATCCTGTTCAGTATTGGCAATACTACACGAATTCAAAAACTCGTGAATCATGGACTCCATGAAGCGGTCGAACTCCTTGCTGTTGCCATTGTACTGAACGGTGACTGTGTTGATTTTCGGAACTTCAACTTTTCTTGCCAATCTATCAGCCTCCTTATTTTCACGTCATAAGTTGATTTGCTTACACACATTTTTAGATCGTCCTTTCTATATTTGATTTGAAAGGGTATCGGCGTTTGCGATACCCTTTGCTGAGTGGTGAGGGGACGTTTTATCCCCTCATCCCATGTGCATTCCCAACGCTTCCTTGCGTCGGATTTCTTCTGCCAGCACCTTGCTGTCACTGTGACGTTCGATGTCCTCATCTTCTGTCGGCTCATCAATTATCGAAGCCACATCTGCAATGCCAGCGACAAGATCAAGAGCACCGACTGTGAAATCACAATCCACTTGAGCATTTTCAATTGCGTTCTGTGCTTCCATTCTTCTAATTCTTTCCGTTGTGAGGAGAATTCCTCGTTCAGTTTCCCAGCCTGTAATGACAGCTTTTCCGATTGGCTGATTAAGCTCGTCAAAGAGTTGCTTGTCTGCTCTGCTGTGATTTGCTGAATCCGCCTGCACTCGTTCTCCACCTGATCGAACAGAACTTTCTGATTCTGTAAGTGCATTTCGATTCCGTGCTTGGTCATCAGCTCGCCCTGTGACTTCAACAGTTCTTCCTGTACCTCGCAGGATCTTTTCAGCAGACTGATCACCGCCGTCCAGTTCCGGTTGTCCACCGCCACCATGGGCATGGTTTCTTCCGCCGCTTTCAGGTCGGATTTGTTCCGTTCCATCAAGGCATTCACGTCTAATTTTGAATTCATACTCCATCATCTCCTTTGAAAATTTCTCGCCATGCAGCTTTGCACAGCGGCACTTTCTTCCGTTCGGGCAAGTGTAGGTGATATACTTCCGTGAGTCCTCCCACCTCACGCCGTAGCCCAACTGTTTCATCATAAACACAAATTGCTTACGGCTTTTCGCTTGCTTCATCACTTCCGTGACCGCATTCATCAGCTGAAACTTCCAGCTCTCGCCACGCACCGCCGAGCGATACTCTCTGTCGGAGAGCACATCTTTTTTCTTCTGCGGTTGCTTGTCGAGCACCGCCACACCGTACCTCATGCAGATTTCATCGGATAAATCCATCAGTTCCTGCACGGTGTTTCCGTTGGAGTGGTACTTCCTGCCGTCCTCAAAGCTGACGGAATTGAACACAATGTGCGAGTGAATATGCTCTCGGTCGATGTGCGTTGCGACGACGCACTCATATTTTTCGAACGCTCTCTCCGCAAGCCCCACCGCAATCCGATGTGCAAGTTCGGGTGGAGTACCATCACCTTTCGGAAACGACTGCACCAGATGATAATACATCCGACCGCTGTTCTTGTGATAAGCATTCTTCGTTGCGAGCATTTCTTCGTAGACAGTAGCAGTATTACAGTTGAGTGACGTCACATATTGCTTGTCCTCGGACTGTGTTTTCTCCTTCCTTGTAACGTAGGCAAGGACGTTTTTCATGCCGCCTGCGGTCTGTGTTTTGCTGTTTATGAAATGAATAATCGGCATCAGCGCACCGCCTTTGCAATCTGGCACAAGGCGGCAGTCGCTTTCTCATGCTGTGCAATCAACTCATCCAACCGCACCAATTTCAGCCGTCCCATGTTACCCAGCACAGCAATCTGATTCAGATTTCGCCCGATGGACTTCTGCTCTTTCAGCACATCCGCAAGCCCGTCTGCGGTGACGATTTTCTTACCGAGTGCCGAGTGCAGTACGAAGTCACTCAGCGTCAATCCGTGCTGACGAGCCTTGCTGTAAATCCGCTGTCGCTCGTCCTCGGTGCAGCGGATTGTGATTGTGACGTTTCTTTTTCTCATGGCATCACACTCCTTTACTTTCGATTTATAGTTGCTTTCAACGTGCCGACACGATGACTATGTGTTCACAGGAACTATGCGGAGGCACAATTGGGAGCGGCGGCTCGCCGTGGGGTTCGGGGTACGCCCCGACCAGCTGCGTTCGGTGGCCGCTATGCGGACTGCCGAATGCGATGCTGGCTCTCAAAAGAGAACCCTCCCGAAGTCCCACATTCTTCTGTATCATCCAAGCATTTTCATTGCGGGCATTATCCACCCACAAACGCACGACGTTCGCCAGTGTGCCGTTCTGTGTCTATTTCCGATAAACTGTCCCACAGAAATACCTAGGGCACAAATCGCTCACAAAACACTCAACGGCAATGCGGTCGTTTCGATGAAGTTACTGTCACCCGAAGCCGTTCTACCGTCACCCTTTTGAGAGTTACCGGCACCCGTTTTGCTGCTGCCACCACACTGAAACAACGCAGATTCGACATTCTCTGAATTTCGGGTGCCGGTAGACTCCAAGACTTCCACCCACAGAATTCTACTGTCACTACTGTCACCCGAAGCGATATACTCAAGCTCAAGTATGCGGCAGCCATGACTTCTGCGGAAGTTAAACAGCACACCATATCGCTCCAATTCTTCTGTGTGCTGAATCAGATCACGGCTCAATCGGTTCGGGAAATATTTGCGATTGAATTTCTGATACAGCAAGTCACACAGCGTTGTTGCAGAACCAATGAACGACTGCTGTTCCATCATGAAATCATGAATGGCAAAAGAGAAAATATCAGGCGGTGTCGGTTCGATTTCATCACAGGGAGTCCACCTGTGTTCATGGAACAGAACTCTGTATTCCTGATTTTCAATGTCACGACCAACACAGTACAGCGTCGCTTCACGACTTCCACGCTTTGATTCAAGCAGCACCATACTTCCATCCACGCAACCGCTGATTCCTGTACTGCCCGAAATCATATTGAACGGATCAGAATCATAACACTTGCGAGTGTGATGCACAAGCAGAATTGTAATTGCAAGCTTATCTGCAAGACTTTTCAAAACAGATAATTCTTTGTAGTCTGCACCATAACCGCAATCCTTTTCGTTACGCACCATCTGCAAGGTGTCGATGACCACTAATCTCAAATCGGGATGCTCTGATTTGAATTTTTCTATCTGCAGTTCCAATCCATTGCCAAGGGATTCCGACATGATTGCAAAATACAGATTTTCCGTCGGTTCGTCTGTGAGTTCATACAAACGATTCTGTATTCTGTTGTAGCTGTCCTCAAGGCAAAGATAGAGTGCAGTGCCGATGTGCGTTTGGTGTTTCAGCACATCTTCACCCTTCGCAACCGAAAGACAGATGTCGAGAGCTAACCACGACTTACCTACATTCGGTGCGCCTGCGAGGAGATACAAGCCCTGTGTAAGCAAACCGTCTACGCAGTATGCAAGCGGTTTGTATGCGGTACTCATGATTTCTTCGCAGGATTTTGTTTCGAGTTTTTTCATGTTATCACGTCCTTTCTTTTTTCAAGAAGCCTTCCGCACGATCATCTCCCCGAACTTCAAACATCAATCGCATCACAGCACAGAATTCACCTCCGCTTGCTGTTGTCCTAATTCGGGCGATTCACCAAGCATCCGACAGCGTATCGGACTCATAAAGTGTTTGATGCAAAACACTTCCCGCACGTTCCCATTGCCTGCGACGGTTTTATCACGCTCCTTTTTATTTCTTGATTTGAACCTCCTTTCCTCAATAATAACCTCCA
>JAFSBM010000208.1 GCA_017437285.1 Ruminococcus sp.
GCCAGTATTTTTCCGGAACAATCGACTCCAAGACATCCTGCAAGGTACACTCGTTTTCTCGACTGCGGGACGCCGAAGCCGGCGCTGTCATGCACAAGCCATTCCACGCAATACCCCAGCTCTGAAAGCGTTTCAAGGATGATTTTGAAAGTCTGCCCTTTTTCAATACCCAGCAGTCCGGGTACGTTCTCAAAGATAAAATAGCGAGGCCGCTTGGCTTCAAGGATTCTGGCAAGCTCAAAGAACAAATCGCCTCGTTCATCGGCTGTGCCAAGCCTTTTTCCGGCAACCGAGAACGGCTGGCACGGAAAGCCTCCGACGAGGAGATCAAAGTCTGCAAGTCCTGCTGTGTCAATATCTCTGATATTCTCATAAAACTGTTCACCCCCTGTGTCAAACATTGCTCGGTAGGATTTCTGTGCGAATCGGTCAATCTCACACCAGCCCACCGTTTTGAAACCTCCGACTCTTTCAAAGGCACTTCGGAAACCCCCGATGCCCGAAAAAGCGTCGAATACTCGGATCATCTGACCACTCCTTTCATGTTTGGGTATAAGAAAAGCCGTCTGTGATTGTTAGTCACAAACGGCTATGTAATATTTACTGGTTATCTGCTTTTTTCGTTTTAATCAGTTCACCGATCATCGCGCCGCCAATGATGCAGGCTGCACCGACAACCTGTATCAAGGTCATTTTTTCGCCTAACAGAATTGCAGCAAACACAACAGCGGAAAGAGGTTCCAGATATCCGCATACTGCAACGGTCTGCACGGGCAATTTGGAGAGCGGTGAAAAATACAAATAGCATCCGATGCCCGTATTAACAATGCCAAGAACAAGCACCCAGAACCATGCATTTGCAGGAACATGGATGATAATGCCTTGCTTGATCAGCATGAATATTCCAACAGTCAGAAAGCTAACAATCAGCTGTATCACGGAATTTTCCATTCCGGTGATGTTTTTCGCCTGTTTGTTCAGCGTAACCATAAAGAAATAAGTGACGGCTGACATCGCTGCACAGAATAGTCCCCATGTATTGATGTTTCCATCAGCCGCATTGCCGTTGACAAGCAGAATGCCAATCAACACGATGGCAAACCCAACTATTTTAGGAATTGTCAGTTTTTCCTTGAAGATCAGCGGTGACAAAATCATCACGATCACAGGTCCGCAATAATAGAGCAATGATGACAGACTGACGCCGATCTGCTGATATGCTTCATAGAGAAACATCCAGCTTGTCCCCATTGCGATACCCGACAGCGTGATAAACAGAGTGTCTTTTTTATATTCCTTAATATGAAATCTGCCTTTGCTGAGCAAAAACAGAAAGAGCAGCAGAACGCTTCCGATCAGCGTTCGCAAAAAAACAATCTCGTAACTATTTAGGGCAATGTGGCTTGCCACGATGCCATTTAAGCCGAACAGCAGCAATGCTGACAGGTATTTGATAAATGCTCGTTTGTCCATTTTGGTGTACCTTTACAGATTTTCTTTTTCTATATTATACCACATCCCACCGTTATTTTCAATAGAAATGAGGTTACAGATCTCAAAAAGAAACCTGCAACCTCAATCGTCTTACATCGTCATATCCACATCTTCGGTTTCGTCCATGTCCTCATCATCCGAGAACGCAGCATTTTCTACTTCATGCTGCATCGGAATCAGCACCTTGAGAAGTTCCTCACGGTACTCCATATCCGAAATCTTGTTGATATAGATTCCAAAGGTGTCCAGAAGTTCTTTGCCTTCCATAGTTGTGATTCGTACATCACCATACTGACCATGCTTACAGATAAACTCGGCAACCTCCTGAACATTGTGGAGTCGCTTATTGCCATCAATCGCAGAGCCGAGAAGACAAGCGTAACGTTCAGCAATGGGAACATCCAGCCTGTCAATGACGTGGAAAATATCTGCATCGGTAACGACTCCCATGCTGCGGCCATTGTCAAAAGTGCAATGAAGTGTGCCTGCATCATCTACATGGTCAACAGTGCCTTTGGTGCCACGTTCAATCGGATGATACGGATCATTCATCCTCTCAATCTGAATTCTCGTACCCTTTGGATACATCTTTTTGATGCGTTCTACTTCTTTCCGACTTGGAAACTGACTCATAAAATCCCTCCTTTACATCAACATATCGAAGTTTTCTTCTTCCTCGATATCATTGGTTTCATCCATCATCTCAACTTCAATCTGCCAGCTGTCGGAGGAATTCCAGAAGCTGACGTAAATCGTACCGAACTCATCGGTTTTGATTTCTTGCTGTTCTATTGCCTCTCCGTACCCGTCTGCTGCTTGTCCAGTCCACCAATCCTGAAATTCAGCCATTTCGCTGTCAGTAAGCGGTTCAGTCAAGCGGCAGGTGAGGACTCCCACAAGCTCTCCGTTTCTGACCTCAACAGACGGGAATGCGGATACAACCTTTTCATTGACAGGTGAGTTTGCATCATAATACACCATCAGTCCACGGTGTTTTTCCTCCGGCTCTGAATACTTCTGAATCGCTGTATTGATTTCATCCTCACAGCCACAAGCACAGCTTGATGGAATAACCTCAAGGTCATCTTCATATGGTGCATCCCAATCCGTTTCATAGATCTGCGGTTCAGCCTGAATCTCAAGGGGACAATAGAGCTTCATTTCCTGTGTAGGCTTTGCAGTTACCGTGAAATCTGCCTGACCTGTAATTCCGAGGTAGTAGTCACGAACCTCTGCAAGATCTTCACGTCTGTCAAGCATTTCTGCTACTGTTCGAATCATCAGAACTCGCAAATCTTCATCGCCGAGCATATCTTCAAAGATGAAGTGCTTCTGACCTGTGTGAGCAAGCTCTGCGATTCGGTCAGCCATAGCTTTCAGCTCAGCATGGAGCTGATGTTCTCCGGCAGTAATGTCATTTACCTCAACGATTGCTCTTGCATTCGGAATGAACTGTGACTTCCGAGCGTAATCAGCACCCTCGGCTTCCACAAGGATTCCATCGCTGCCGTTGGCATCGAGGAAGAGAATGCAGTGGGCTGTGTTGCCTTCCATATACATCAGATCCTTGTTGTCGATAATTTCAGGAGCATCTTCAAGGGGATGATCTCTCATCTGCTCGAACCTCTTACCGTAGAGGGGAATAACTTTCTCCACTTCAATCTGCATCGGCTCGTAGCTATAAGCCTTGTGATTCAGCGGAGCGTTGAATGTGATTTTCTTCATTGGCATCATCTCGCTTTCCTTTATAATGTATAGGGGAAATAAAAAAAGCCGAACCAATCGAGAGGAATGACTCCCAATCAGTTCGGCATAACGAACAAGAAACCGTCTGAAACTTTGTGAAAGTTTTTCTGGGTAAAAAAGAGCAGACTTCGGAATTTTTCTTCCAAATCTGCTCTCAATTCTCCTGAAAATGAAAAAACGCCCGTTCAAATCCTCTTTTGAGGCTGAAAAGGCAAAATGTCATCTACGGTTTCAGTATAAAAAATTTCGGCGTCAGAGCATGAAAAAACCACGCAAATGCGTGGTTTTTCGCCCTGTCATCTATTTTGGGCATAAGAAATGGTGGGAGAGGGTGGATTCGAACCACCGAAGTCAGTGACAACAGATTTACAGTCTGCCCCCTTTGGCCACTCGGGAACTCTCCCATTCCTATAAAGCTGGTGGACGGACTTGAACCCCCGACCTGCTGATTACAAATCAGCTGCTCTACCAACTGAGCTACACCAGCATATTCGGCTCGGTCAAC
>JAFSBM010000209.1 GCA_017437285.1 Ruminococcus sp.
ACGGTTTGAGTTTCCGAAAACTGATAGCATCCTTGCTCCTACAGTTAGTAGCGGCTTTCTCCATCGGAGCTATATTATCCGTGCCAATGACGTGGTTGATAATTAAAAAGGGCTTCAATATTTTAGGCGCAATAACGCATTACTTTACGCAAAGCGATTATCTGTTTGTTGTACTAAGCGTGTTTGTGCTTATGATTGTTTCGTTTATTCCGAGTTTAGTCATACTGTATAAGCGGAAAAACAATATTCTTTTAGATTAAATCATTATGTGAGAGTTATTGTATCCGTTTGTGATATCGCTTTAACAATAACCACGACTATGAATTATATCCACAATATTTCCTAAAAGCCAAAGCCATGCAGTCAATTAAACTGCATGGCTTTCGTTCGCTCAATCGGTTTGGAGTAAATGTTCCCTATCGCAAACACGATAATGCGTGGTTTTAGGCTCTGTCATCTATTTTGTATAACAGTGTTGTCTAAGAACGGTGATTTTGATACAATTGCAACCATTCAAAGTACCGTTTTCTATTGGTGGAGTGCGTTTTCCGTTGGTTTAGCGTTTGATATTGGTAGCGAGTATTTACTTTTGATACAGTTCGGCTGTTATTAATCAGATCGTCAGGAAAAACAAACCTTATAATGCAAAATTTACAATATGGCTGCTGCACATCTAGAGCCTGTTCAATTCCTATTTAGCCAACAGGATTCTTTCTGTAGCCCGTAGCGGTAGTGCCCGTTTTATCCCGAAATTGCCGCATAAAATGGCTTCCATTATCATACCCACAAAGGTATGCGATCTCATTGATTTTCATATCTGTATTGACCAGCAGCCTTTTTGCTTTTGCAATACGAATGTCAATCAAATCCTCTTTACAGCTTTGCCCGAACAAAGAACGGTACAACCGCTGCATATGACTACGGCTGAGACTCAATTTTTGGGCAATAAAATTGAGATCCCATTCCAATTCCGGATACATTTTCATTTCCCGTCTTAACCGTAGAAAATCTCTGATATATGCCTGATTTTCTCCTGAATACAATTCAGAAACATTGACAGATTCTCGTATCTGCATTTCTATTATTTCTGCTATGTTATCAGCACCTGCGTCTATGATACGATTTTTTATAGCAAATTCGGGCAGTATCATGCGAATTTCGCCAATATCGTATTTAAGCATCTCATTTTCAATCCGATCTACACGTTTAAGAATTTCTGCATAATTGTCATGATCAGATGAGATCTCCGAAGCAAAAACATACAGATTTTCCGCCGGATGCGACCACAACTCATCTTCAGCAGCAATATTTTTGATCGCAAACAGAAGAATATTGTTCTGATCCAGTGCAGACTGATCCACTTCTGTTGAAACACAAATTGCTGTAATGCATACCGTTTTATGTTCCTGAACAAATGCAGGCAATGCATTCAAAAAACCTCTTTTATTCAAAAGGCTTGTTTCCGGATCCATATCAAAATGCATGTCCATTTTTTCACGAATACTTCGATAATTGATTCTCTGCTGCGTTTCTTGCAAGCCACGGTTCAGGGCATCACAATAGATACAGTAATTGTCATCTAAAAAAATATCTTCCGTTCTGTGATAAGCAGTGCAGAGATAACCGAATATCTGCCCGTTACTGTGTAATGAGGTCAGGAGGTAAACAAGTGATTCATCCAGTGCATTATCGGAGATCAGATCACGTGTAAAAATCGTCTTTTCGGAAAATCTACCTTCATCAAGTAAACCAGTCTTTTCCAAAGCAACAATCATTTTATCAGAAAAGCCCTCTTTTCTATGGGAGGTATAATTTGAAATATCCGCAAGCCAATCTTCACATAAATAAATATGAAACATTTTCCAATTCGGAATCCGATAGCAGAATGATGCCGCCTGAAACATCAAATCATATAGGGTTTCACAATTTGTGAGATTCCAAAGAAAATCCGTGGACATCATTTCATAACGATCAAAGTGGAATGCATTCAGACGTCGAAGATTCTGCCATATGTCGTCATCCAGAACCATACGTTCACGACTACAGCCACAGCTTGTGCCATACAGGATCGTCTGTTTCTTCGGCACTTTTCCGGTACGTTTACAGTCCGGAGCGATGATATGATATAATTTTGCTGCCGCATCATATCCCAATTGAAAATTACGATAGATTATGGTTGTGATCGGCGGATCATTAAGGATCGTTTCTGTTAGGCCATCACAGCCTGTGACTCTTATATCTTCCGGAACGCAAAGCCCATGTTCCGTAAGTCCTCGCACAAGATAGAGTGCCATCATATCATTGGCACAGACCACGGCATCCGGCTTTTCGATCTTCCCTTGTGCAATTATTTTTCCCAGTTCATAAGGTTTCTGCTGCCAGAAATCACCATGGAAAATCATGTCCGAAGTAATCTCGATTCCATGATTTCGCATTGCACGCTCATACCCAGCCTGTCTTTCCTCAGAGGCTATGTGTCCCTTAATGCCAGCAAGAAACCAGATTTTCTGACATCCATGCTCTCTGATCAAATGCGTGGTAATATCATAAATGCCGCCTTCCTGTTCCGGATACAAATACGGAAACCATGGATTTTTCTCCTCAAGAACCAGAACTGGAACCTTTCTTTCCTTCAGCCATGCATATATATCGTCCTTGACTTCCTGACTTGTAAATGCATCCGCTGCAAAAATAACACCATCAAGATCTGCGTATTGAAGAATGGAATAGATATTCCGCATCCCATCCACGTAGTTGCTCTCGTGTTTCCTTTGATTAAAATTTGAAATACCGGTGATAATGAATAAATTACAATTTCGTCCCTTCAGATAAGAAAAAATACCCTGAATGAGTTCCCGATCCACATTGGAAACAATATGTGGTATCACAAGTCCGATCTTTTTCATACAATCACCACCTCCGTCTACAATTATTTTAACATGCTAATTCCAAAATGTCAACAAAATCCCTGAACGAAAGGACATTTCCATTCGTTCAGGGATAATAACTGTTTAGGAGTACTTGGGTGTTGATTATTTGACTCTTCCAGAAATATCCAGATTCAGCCCCTTGATTGCATTTGCGACAAGACCTGCCACTGCATCGAGCACAATGAACTGTCCATCGGCATTCACATCAATTAACATTCGACCCATCAAACTGACATTTTGACTCATTTTAAAGTCGCATTTCCTTCAATTATCGGCTGTAATTCCTCAAAGACACGGAATCTCACCAAACCCAATATAGAAGAAAGGTTCAAACGGTCATAACAAAGGTCTGATTTTTCATTTTAAAAATCCCAAAACTCCATTATAATTTAAAGTACAAAGAAACACGTGTTTGGGAATAACGCAACCACCAAGCGATCAATCCCGGTATCCTTTTGCACAGGCAGGACGGAATACCAACAGAAAAAAATCAGAATGGGGGAAAATGTGTGAGAAAAAGAAAAATCCTTTCCGCTGCGGCAGCAATTGCAATGCTCGCACAGAGTATGTCTCTGATGCCAACACTTCATGCGGCGGACGCTACACTGGTCAGCGCGATCTATGCTTCGCAGGAAGCGTCTGTGATCGGCGGTGCAGTGTATCAGATCAGCAGTGTCCTGAGCAGTAAATTCCTGACAGCCGCAGAGGATGGAAATGTGCATCAATGGGAAGCACTCTCCGACAGTTCACAGAGCTGGCGAATTGTGGCTTTGGCAGACGGCTATTGCAAGATTCTTTCTGCTGTCAACCCATATATGGCGTTGACAGTTGAAAATGCGGACGGTACAAACGGAAATAACGTGTATCTTGCAGAGGATACCGGTTCTGTGGCGCAGCAGTTCCGAATTACAAAGGATGGCAGCGCATACTGGATCAGCACCCGCTGCTCCGATGGAAAAGGTGCATTGGATGTTTACGACATCAGTGAGGAAAATGGAGCAAATATCAACCAGTGGGAATACTGGGGCGGCGATGGACAAAAGTTTCGTTTCATTCCCAAAGACAGTGCCTATACCTTCATCCGTGGTGATGTCACGCAGGATGGTGTGCTGGATGCCTTCGATCTTGTATTGATGAAAAAGGGTATGAAAATGGGATTTGACAGCGTTGCTGCACAAATTGCAGATGTAACCTGTGATGGACAGAATAACGTTGACGATGTGAAACTGATGCAGGATTATCTGCTCACACGAGTGGACAGCTTTGCTGATCCGTATACCGTGATTCCCTACACTTCGCCGCAGATTTCCACAGACGGCAGACTGATGGAATATCTCGATCGTGGCGTGGTAGCTGTCAGCACGGGAAACGATATTTTCGTTAGCTGGCGACTGCTTGCAACAGAAAATCAAGAGATAGGTTTCAATGTATATCGTACAACGGATGGCAAAACAACAAAGCTCAATGGCGATCCTCTCTATGGCGGTACAAATTTCACCGATACATCGGCAGATCTCTCCAAGAATAATACCTATACTGTCAAGGCAGTAGAAAACGGAATTGAACTGGAGGCAGAGGGTGATTACACGATTCCTGGCAACTCCACTGCAAACTGTATCACCATTCCGATCAAACCCGGCGGAACGATCCACTTTGTCTGGGTGGGTGATTTCAACGGTGACGGCAAATATGACTATCTGGTTGACAGATGTGCGGATGATCACCAGAAACTGGAGGCCTATCTCGATGACGGCACCTATCTCTGGACGATTGATCTTGGCTATAACAGCGAGAACAAGAACAATATCTCCCCCGGTGCATCCACCATTGACGTGGGCATGTGGGATGGTGCAACGGTCTACGATATGGACTGTGACGGCTATTCCGATATCATCGTGCGTATTGCAGACGGTGTGACCTTCGGCGATGGAACAGTGTTCTCCTACGAACCAGGTACAAACAAGCAGGCAATTGCCGTAATCGACGGAAGAACGGGCGGACTTAAGGACTATGTACCTACCCCCACAGATTACCTAAATGTCGGACCGCTTGCCTGCATGATGGAAATCGGCTATTTGGATGGTGTAAATCCAAGCGTCATCTGCTGGATGAAAAACAGAAATTCCGACAAGACTTTCAATTCCTTGATGTGTGCGTATGGCTACGAGGACGGCAAGTTCGTGGAACGCTGGAAGTTTGATAACAATACCATGTTTGAGGACAGACACGAATACAAGAACGGATTCCCAGAAGCACACCAGATTCGTGTTGCCGACGTAGATTACGACGGCAAGGACGAGGTTCTCCATATGGGGTACGCTCTCAATGGTGACGGCAGCCTCCGCTATGTAGTGGACAATGTCGTACACGGTGACAGATGGTATGTCGGTTCGTTCTGCAATGCCAACAATGAAACTGAAATGTTCGGCTACGGCATTCAGCAGGATAATGCCAACGGTCTGCTGGAATACTTCTACAACGCATCCACCGGCGAACTGCTATGGGAGCATTATGCTGCTTCGGGGACAGCGGATGTCGGACGAGGAAATGTGGGGGATATTGACCCGAATTATGACGGCTTTGAATGCTGGTCTTTCCAGGGAACCTATTCTATGAACAATGACCTGATTTCTTCGGAAAGCATGTATCCTGTCATCCGTCTGTGGTGGGACGGTGATCTGCTCTCCGAATCCTACAACGAAGGTAAAATTGAAGAATGGGATTATAACTACAAGTCCACCAACCGACTGGTTTCCACATGGAAGGTAACCGATTGTACGGGCAGTGACAGAGGTGCACCCATGTTCTATGGTGATATTCTCGGCGACTGGCGAGAAGAGGTTGTGATGACAAGCTCCGATTACTCAAAGCTTGTGATTTTCACCACAACGACGCCGACTGATACACGACTGTACTGTCTTGCACAGAACCCCTGCTACCGGAATTGCATGACAGCAAAAGGCTATTATCAGTCCCATATGCTTGATTACTTCCTCGGTGCAGATATGGAAATGCCGACATCTCCGAATATTCAGATCATTGAGAAGAAATAATGTGTACTTTTTGACATAAAAGTCAGAAATCCGACAGAACTGACAAAAAGCTGCTTTGTCATGAAAGTGGCACAAGCAATAACGATAGACTCTATCTATCAGAATTAAAATTCAATAATGAGGTGATTGAAATGCTTGCAACGAAAAAAAGTCTGAAAATGTGTTCTGCACTCAGCATCATGATCGCACTGCTCCTGAATCTTTTGCTTATGCTGCCGATCCCGAGCGTATCCGCTTCCGAGACGAACAAAACTATCTACAACAATACATTCTGGAAGGATACCTCCGGAAATAACATCTACTCACAGGGCGGTGGCGTTTTCAAATTCGGTGATACGTATTATTGGTACGGTGTTCATTACAAGGGGGCCGAAACCTATGCGGCAAGCCCTACAAAAAAGAACGATGACACCTCCTTTGTGTCCGTTACCTGCTACTCCTCCAAGGATTTGGTGAATTGGAAATTTGAAAACGATGTTCTCACGCCTTCAAGTGAAGGTTTCCCGTGGGCATATTGGTTTGGCAGACTTGGTGTTGCTTATAATAAGAATACCAAGAAATATGTTCTGGTTGCCCAGCATAATGAAAGCGTACTGTTTGCATCCTGCGATTCCCCCACAGGTGATTTTAAGGTAGAAAACATTCAGGATTACATCACAAATGTTGCCAAGCAGGGTACAGGTGACCAAACCATTTTTATTGATGATGATGGGAAAGCATATCTGATCTGCTCCAACAAAGGCGGCAGAGGAAATCAGTATGTTGCACCATTGAGAGAATCCGACTATCTTGCGGCAGAACCAGCAACAAGAGTTGCCAAAGGATACGGCAGAGAAGGCAATTGCATGTTCAAGTACAAGGGAAAATATTACTTCTGTGCCTCCGATCTGCACGGATGGAATTCCTCCCATACATATTATATGGTAGCAGACAATATCATGGGGCCGTATTCTGAATGGAAGGTTATGCCCGATACCGACAAGGATTTTTCCCATGTTACACAGACCGGATTCTTTGTGACAGTGCATGGTAGTCAACAGGAAACTGTACTCTATTGCGGAGATCGTTGGAGTGACTTTGCTGGTAATGGTATTGGATACAACCAGTGGATTCCACTTTCTTTCAATGGTAGTGAACCATATTTCAATTCGATGACGGAGTGGGATTTTGATGCCGAAACTGGACTCTGGCAAGTGGGAGACGGAAATAACTGGATTCTGAATCCAAGTTTTGATGCGGACAGAGTATCGCAGACTTCGCTTGCTGGCTGGGTAAATTCAGGAACTGGCAACAGCAATGCAAACGGTGCAAGAACAGGCAGATGGTGCATGCAGCAATGGAGCGATTCGGCGTTCAATGGCACTATGTCACAGAATGTCATTCTCCCGAATGGCACCTACACCCTCCGTGGATGGTATAAGAGCAGCGGCGGGCAGAAGGACAGCTACGTATACATCAAAAACTATGGCGGTGACGAACTGCGTACACGGACAAATAAAAAGGCCGATGGCTGGACAGAGTTTGTCATTTCTGATATTCCGGTTACAACCGGTACATGTGAAGTAGGCATCTACTCCGACGGCAACGCAGGCAACTGGGTCAAGGTGGATGATTTCTCTTTAATTGGTAGGGCAGAAGAACCAGAGCCAATTGTCATTCCTGATGGCGAGCTGATCAAGGGACTGACTGTGATGGATATTCCGAATGGCATGGATTGGAGCCTCCAGCAGAATTTCCAGAATGGTGCTAAAATCTTTGGCGACAGAGAGTTTATCTTCACGAATATTCCTGCCGCACTTAATGGTGCTGAATGGATCAGTACCGCATGTGATTCCAAGAAATTCACAGATACACAGGCTGAATTTACCGCAGGTGCAGACGCATATATTTATGTTGCTCTGGATACAAGAATCGGCACACCGACATGGCTATCCGACTGGACAAAAACAGTAATGACATGTACAGATAATGGAAATCCGGTTGTGACCTATGAAATCTATCAGAAACAGGTCAAAACTGGTGAAAATGTAACGCTTGGTGCTGTAGCGATGAACAGCTGTGTGAATTATGCTGTATTTGCAAAACTTGACACTGGAGTGATCGCTGGTGATGTAAATGCAGATGGAACATTCAGTGTTGCAGATGTTGTCATGCTTCAGAAATGGCTGGTTTGTGCACCAAATGCAGCGATTTCTAATTGGACAGCTGCTGATCTTTGTGAAGATGACAAAATAGATGTATTCGACCTTTGCCTGCTGAAACGTGAATTACTGAAAAACAAATAAGGAATCTTGTTTGTTCCGATAAGGGGCAAATCATCAAGATGAAGTCGCTGCATCACTAAACGATGCAGCGACTTTATTGCAGTACTTTTCCCACTCCCCCACAAGAGTCGTTGTTTCTTGACTTCATCAAAGGGGTAACACCCCCTTTGGAATCCAAAATAACCCCTACATTACTTTATCGTTTCCAATAAAAAATCCGCCGACAGATCTCTCCATCAGCGGATCATAACGTATTTTCACCCGAAACCCGTCTGGACGGGTTCGAGTTGAGGGCGTGCCAACATAGGATTTGAGCCGGCAACTGTTAGCTGCGACTATACTCAAACTTCTCAATCTGACAGGTATGTTTCTTCTCTTTCTCATCGTAATTGATACCAACAAGGAGAATATCGCCACCATAGTTTTTTATTGCATCGCAGTAGCCATTTTCCTTGATCTGCTCAATTGCACCACCGCTGGAATGATTCCATTTCAGCTCAATCAGAAGTGCAGGCTTGCGGGATTTTTTCTTCGGGAAGAACAGGATGTCCGCATAGCCCTTGCCGCTTGGAAGCTCCTGAAAATCGCAGTAATCGTCCACTCTGCTCACATAGGCAAGCATGATGACCATTCGCAGTGCCTGTTCGTTGTTATAGAATTTGGCGTTTGCATAGTACTGGTGTGCCATCTCGATGCGTTCCGCAACTTCTTCGCCGTCCATCCGGAGGGTGGCTTTTAAGAGGGCATCAGAGTTTCGGATGACCTTGGAGAGTTCTTCACGGGAGCTGTTTTTCGTTGCTCGAATGAACTCTGCACGGACTTCTTCGTTCGGGATATAAACCGATTTTTCATTGCCGTTGTATGCAAGATAACCGAGATGTACAAGCAGTGTCAGCACATCATCACGGTTGTGGATATTCACCATGTCATTCTGGAAAGTTTCAGGGTCAATTTCAACCATTTCTCCCGAAAGCATTGCAACAATCGCCGTTCTGACTTCATCAAAATTCGTGTCGATATAAAACCGCAGTGATTCGTAAGTTTCGGTTTTCGTCCAGTAGCTGCCAAATTCTCCATTATCGATTGCATTCATCACGGAATTCGGGCTATAGACAGATGCCATGTGGTTGAAAGAATAACCATCATACCATCGCTTGCATTCCTCAAAGTCCATCTCATAACGTTCACACAATGCCTGCACTTCCGCTTCGGTAAAGCCTACGTATTCTGCAAGCTTACCGGGACTTACCATCGTATACTCTCTGAAATTATTCAGTGCGGACTGTGTGCCGTATTTCTTGATGGGCAGAATGCCGGTGATGTAAGCAAGCTTGATGAAGGCATCGGCGGAACCGCCCTTGAACATTCCGCGAAGAAAATTAACATAGCATTCCTGAATTGCTTCATTTTCCTTTTCCTCACGGAACAGGCAGTCCCATTCGTCAATAATAACAATAAACTGTTCGCCGGTTTTCGAGTTAATTTCGGCTAAAGCATGTGGGATATCGTTCTCATCATCTTTTACTATATTCGGATATTCCAATTTCAGCTCCTGCACAACAACATCCTGTATATGCTGAACGATCTGCTGCATAGCATTATGCCTTGATGCATAGCTCCGAAACTCCTGCATATCCAAATAAATGACTGTATTTTTATTCAGTTCATCCTCAAACGTCGGCAGTTCTGCAATTTTCAGAGCTGAAAAGATTTCTCTCGAATCACAACCCTTGCTGTAATACGCCGTCAGCATATGTGCCGCAATGGATTTTCCGAATCGGCGAGGCCTACTGAAACAGATAAGCGGTCTAAAGTCATGGATGATATTATTTGTAAACTCTATCATGCTCGATTTATCAACATATTTTCCCGTTCTAACTACACGCTGAAACGCTTCATTCCCTGGATTGACAAACTTTCCCATATGGCACACGCCCCCTTTCCTGTTATTGATATTATACCATAAATTCTGCACTATTGCAAGTATCATGCGTGGTGATTAAATCCCTAAATTCCTCTCAATCACTGCCATAATCTCATCAAGCCGTTTTTCACCAACACCCTTGATACTGCCGATTTCTTTTCTCAGCTCACCAATATCAAGCGTCGGAGTTTCCGCATCTTCCATGACGTTATTGTAATAGTTCGTCAGAAAATTCTGCATTTCTTCACGAGTCATGCCTTTAATTTTCTTGTATGTAGCCCTGTCGAGCATTTTCTGTTCCATATTGCACCTCTCATCTCTTCAATACGACTTCAAACGATCCGTCTGCATTGCACTTCAGACTCAACGTCCGGATATATCTCTGGAAAAACGCCTCTTTCTCCTTAGCCGTTGCCGTGATCCGAGCTTCATCATAGATCTGCTGCACCAGTTCCTTGCCGTTGAGATACACAATATCCGGCAGGTATTTCTCCAGAATATCAAACAGCACAGCCCTCTTGAATTCCTCTACATTGCCAGAGCAGAAATCATCGATCGAGCAGTAATAGATACCATGCTCGGAGAGAGCGTTCTTAATGGCAGAGCCGCACTTGGCATACTCATACATGACGAGGAACTTTGCCTTCGGCAGTGAACAGATCAGCCCCCAATAGTCTGAATCACTGGACACCAAAATAAACGAATCAATGCCATCCTCATAATAGCTCTTGCAGACACCTGCGGTCATCATAATATCAACAAGTGACTTTCTGTCGGTCACTCGCTGCACCTCTACATGCTCCACGGGAATACTGGTGAACTGGTACAGCCAGTCCCAGCCGATAGACGTATGGTAATCATCATACAGATAGATCTTCTCGATCTTGCTCAGCTCGTCGGCATCAAGGTTTCGCAGAACGCTGTACAGCTTGTACACATCGGAATTCTCGCAATCCACGACAATCGCTGTGCGGTTGCTCTGCTTCACAAAATCATAGATGTTATTTTTCGTTTCGCTGTGTGCGTCACGGTACTTGGTGTAATCGTCAAAATGGTCATCGTGCTGCTTGTAGATCACACTAAGGAATTTGCCATCGCTGTAGAGGATACTGCCTGCATCAACAGGAATCCAATGGACGTACATTTGAAACGGATATTTGTCGATATTCGCCATGTACTTTTCGAATTCCTTCTTCAGCACGTCCTTCTTCGTGTACTTCGGAATGCAGAACAGCTCCCGTATGTACGCCCAGTTCACCCAGTCATAAAACAGTTCCGAGCAAACGTCGATGTTTTCGCTGATGAGCTTGGTGAGGTCGTGCATATACTGCTCAGCACGGTAGTTCGGTTTGATGACGTTGATACCCCATTTTGCAAGCTGTTTGATGTTGTCGTGGTCGTACCATTCCAGCCTGTCCAGATTCATGAGATTATAGCGCATTTCGGTGTCGGTTTTCTTGAACTTCTGGAACAGCGTGGTGCGGAGCTTGCAGAGATAGCGGATGATGGTCGCACCCTTGTGGGCATACAGCTTTTGCAGCGTGTCGTGACATTCTGCGTCAAAGCACTGCTCGATGATGTGCTTTCTCACGCCAATGAGATAGGCTATGGTTGTGACGAGTTCTTTGGTATCGACGGTCATGGTAGTGCCTCCTTGCTTACCTTGATAGAAACCGAAAACGTTCCGAGCAGTGATAAAACCACTTTAAACATAAGTTATGGTTTCTACTTGCTTGTATTTCTCCTCGCTTCTTATCCCTAATGCCATAAAGTATTCGTAATTCAAATTTCTAATTGATTCGTTAAGTATTTCATCATTTGACATATCGTCAACTTCAACCACTGAACTCATAATCAAATTCCTATCAGTTTGAGGCTTATGGTAATCACCGTCATCTGTTATTGTGCCCTTATAACAAGACAGATCAAAACAAATATATGCTTTTTTATTATATCCCAGTCTTATAAGATGTTCTACGGAATATTTAATGTGTTCCAATATTATATCGTTCCATATCGCGCAACCTGAAAGGCTCCACTTATTGTTGTGATAGTGCAAATAATACCCATCTTCTAAACACATAGTCGCTTCGCATATTCCATTATTACGCAAGTAAATTTCCTTCCCATAATCATCCCTTAAAGCTAAAAATTTCACTCCATCTGCATTTGGAGATATAAAATTAAATCCGCTTGGACAGGTAACAAGGGTACGATTTTCTCGATACATCATATACACTCTTTTATGTGCTGAAATATCAAGAAAATCTTGCGATATAACATATACACGACAATAAAGTGGAATTTCCCCAAGTTTTGAATAAAACTGCACTCTACTTTCTCTAAACGCTTCTATTTCCTTGCGTATAATTAAAGACTGGTTAAACATTCTCATCACCTGATTATAGCTCATCCTTCTCTTTCCGTTTCCATCTCTGCTGACAAAATCAAACACATCATTTCCACTGTTATAAACATATGGAGCAAAACCATCAGCTGCAATCTTCAAAACAACAATGTATTTTCCATTTTCCAATTCAACGAAATGCACTTTTACAGAAGGAATCTTAGGTTGAATATTAGCAAGTTTCTCCCTTATATCTAATTCATATTTGTCCAGATTTCCATTTTTTATGTCAATACCAACTAATGCATCGGGAATCCCATTTTTGTCAGATATACCTACAAAAATATAACCACCTTCTGCGTTAGCAAAAGAACAAATATCGTTTTTAAATTCAATTGCCTTTTGTTTTCGTATATCTGCTGGAAGTCTCTCATCCCAAAACGCAAATAGTTCTTTATAATCGATATACTGGTTTTCTATATAGTCACTATTTCCAATAAGAGAGTTCAAATCCTCTTCTGTTATCTTACCTATTGTTTTTCCATTGATAAGGATCATAAACCATCCCTCCACTCATGAAATCGTTCGCTGTTCAATTATTCCCTGTTCTTGGTCCCAAAAATCTATCTCCGTTCAGATGAATCATATGGTCAGGATTCTCTGCAAGCCACACTTCTGTGTCCCATGCAAGTGAATCCGAGAACTTCTTATATGTCTTAAAATCAAGAAATGCCGTAATATAAATCTTTCCCGCTGTTACATTCCTAGTCATTTCCTCAATTTCTCTGATTCGTTTTGGATCCATCGGTCCAACAGATGTAACTGATTCCACAAAGAAAATCCAGTTCTTTTCAGCAGAATACAATACAACATCGGGCATTTTATCATGAAGTGTAATAGCAAACCCTAACTCTGCCAACTTCTCCACGTTCTTTACCATATCCTTTTCAGTAGTATCACCAACATAGAGACACTCCGAACCTGGAGCAAAGCGTGGGGCAAATTCTTCAATGATTGCTTTCTGCAATTGATTGTGCTTTCCCGGTGAGAACGTGAAGTCTATCCCATTGATCTTTACAGGAATTTTTCGAATAGCGCGATGAGAAGAATACATCCCAATTAAGGATTCGTGATTTGCTAGGAATGCTTCTTTTCTGGTTTGCCATTCATCTGTACCATAGCTTCGTATCAGCAATAACATCTCTTCAGTCAGACGGTAACAATAATTCGGACTATTTGTTGCCTTGCTATAATCTTCGATGAAAGCCGCATTTCTGAAATTGTGCATCGCTTGTTTTCGGAAAGCTTCACGGCTGTTTTCAGCATATGTAGTTCCATAATGCTCATTTGAAAAGGCGATAACATCATGAATGCGAATCCACTTATTTGTTGCACTTTCCCATGAATCTGTTTCATGAATATTCGCCATTGCCAAAAGTGTGTAACAGCACACATCAGCTTGCTGTTTAGCAGGCACATTAAGTTCTTTCAAAATGGACTTTGCTTCTTCAATCTTGCTCATACATAACTCCTTAAAATTCTATCGCATGAAGTCTCGGACATATCCCTTGTTCGTATCAATTCTTTTCCCATTGCTTCGATTACACTCATAGGCGGCATGGGCATTGAGTTAATTTCCGTAGAATTCACCTGTGTTGAGCCATTTAGAATTCTATAATAGCAATCATATAAGGTTGAATTGAAAAGAACATACAAGCCATAGACTACACATTCAGAAAGTGCCTTCAGCCCGCCGATAAAATTGATTTTATTCTGCGTACTAATAGTGGTGTAGCCACTATGTTTCCTTGCCAAATACACACCGCACTGCAATCTACGATGCTCCTCTTTGGCTGTAAATCGCTTGACAAAAAGATAGTTAGCATTTGCTTGAAGTAAACCTGGCTGTGTAGTTACAATATACTCATGCTCTTTTCCGATCGGGAATACAACTCTGCCATCTTGAATGTGCTGAGCATAAAACAATGGAACAGCCTGTTCTTCTGCTGTATCACGCAACGCTTCCCTATTGCGAAAATCCACAGTCAGACCTGTTTTCATTTTTAAGCCAAGACTTGGCAAGGTATCATTCCACTGGTTAAGACGATTCAATATCTCAACCTCGTCCTCATTTGTCACAAGATATACATAGCAGTCATCACCTGACACTACTGTACTATATGGGGCCGTGAAAGTAGTGATCTCTGAAAAATCACGATTACTCTGTGTGGTAGTAATTGTAATGCGTTCCGGCTTGGCAAGCGTTTTTTTCACTTTTATAATAAGCGTTTCCTGCAGAACACTTTCTTTTTCGAACACCTTATCTCGGCTAACAAACAGATGAATATGTTCCAAGGCACCCTCGTGGAGAAATTTTTGACGAAAGGCTTTGAAATAAGCACCTGATGTCCAGGAACGTGGAATGATGTATACCATTTCGCTTTCATTCTTCAGATTGAATAAAGCCATCTGTGCAAAAAGGAAGTACAGATTCGGTGCACCATAGCACACATCGGGCATAGCAAGAGCTTCGGCAGCATCTTTCGGGATCTTCTTATAAGGAGGATTACCAATTATCAAATCATATTTTACTGGGGCAGAACTGGCATCAATCATATTATTGTAATCCGATTCTTGGCTCACAATGTAATTCTCCTGCGAAATGCAAAAGCTCAATGAAACAGAAAGATTATCCTTCATGTACTCAAGATTTTTTTTCAAAAGCTCAATCACATTTGGGTCATTCTCATAACACACAAGATGAACTTCCTTTACGCTCGGAAAAGATTCTATTCTTTCAAGCAAAGCAGCTGACAAAACTCCTGAGCCCGCTCCCGCATCAAGAATCGTAAGTTCTGGTTTATTATCGGGTATGGTAAACAGACTCGCCATAAAACGAGCCGTTTCCCTACTTGTGAAAAACTGACCATACTGCTTTCGCTGTGTCTTCGGCATCTCGTCAATATAAGCATAGGTCGTTTCAAGAATCCTATCCAACAAATTCATAACGTTATACTCCTCATATTTCAGTTGATTTGTTCTTTTTATTATAACACAAATCACGCAGTTTCGCAAGTAACACAGCTTGCCTTTATCCCTCTGTAACTGTCTTGGCTTTGATGTAATACTGAATCCCTCTGCTTTCGCAGAAATCTATGACTTCTTGTGCTTTTTGATTGTAATAATCCCTATGAGTTTTATAGGCAGTGACTTCCTTACTGTAGTTGGTTCTTCCAAAAATGATTTTATCAACAAAACTGATCTCTTCTAAAATCTCATCAAGTTCCTGCTCTATAAGGTTAGGAGTCGGGTACGGTTCCATACTCACCCATGTTCTACAGCCCAAGTCATGCAGTCGTCTTAATGCTGCGATTCTCTCCTGTATTGGTGCTGCACCTGGTTCAATCTTGCTACGATATTCTTCATTCAAAGTAACTAAAGTAATACCATATTCATTCTCATCGGACAATTCACTCAATTGTTCAGGAAGGATACCCTTCGTCAAAACAACGCACTTTACTCCTGCCGCATTCAATTTTCGAATGGCAGCAATGCTCATCTTGCATATCTCATCATATTCATACATGAACGGATCAGTAGAAAAACAGAGTTGTACAGACTTTATTTTGCTTTTGAGTCTTGGAATCTCTGCATCAAGCAATTCAAGTGTGTTAGATACCAGATAGGGTTCCACCCATTCTTCATATGAGTTAACCTGACCAAAACGCTTTTTCATCATATAAGCGTAGCATGGATACATGCAACCATGAGCACATCCTTGAACATGGTTCATAGTATAATCACCATATTCTACTCCCGTTAAGTACAACATTGATTTTCTTTGTATGTAACCTTTTACAGTTTTCATTGATTAACTCCTATCTGGGAAACTAATTGTGCTTCTCTTTACAACTGCACCAAAGTTTTCTTTCAATATTTTCTTGATCGTTTTTCTTTCAAAATCAGATGGAAAAATCGGGTGTTCTTCAAGGACTCCCCACACAACTTGAAGATTCACATCAGCTTGCCCGGCAAAATACTTTGATAGATATTCAGCAACATTTGAGAGACTGTAGCACTCGTCATCTACAAAGGTCGATGCAAACCCGGAACCATCCAGATCAAATTGAAGCTGATCTTCCGCACCATGCGTATTTTTCATAGAAGATTTTCCCTCAAATGTTTTCCAGGCTGAATTCTTATACAGCGTGAATCCACGAATATGGCTTGTGCAATGAACCAAATTGTATTCGACGACATTTGTTCGAATAAAAAATGGAAATGCCGCCACATAATAGTCTCTTGCCTTATTCCGTCGTAGTGTTTGGATAATATCCTCAACACGCTTTTCATATTTTGTTCTGTCTGTTCCGTATGGTATAAGCTCTTCAAAAGGACATTGATATGTCATTTCATACTTTTCTTTCGCACTATCACGTTTAACAACTCCGATTGAACGAACCGTATCCGATACCATATGATTAAGAATGACCTCGCCCCATCGATTAATAAAAGGTAATATAGCTGTCCAGTCTATTGATGCAACATAGGGGTCATATATGAGAAGCGTATGCATATTCTGAAATCCTCTTATAGATTTTGCTATCCGTTTAAGCAACGAATTGGCGTCTTCAGAATAGAAGTCAATATGAAAGTTTCTTGTATTACTTCCTGTCAGTTGCTTCAAATGCGCAATTTTCTTTGAACTATAGTCATTAAAGACTATATAGATACGCTTGGTCGGATACTGAAAAGCTGCATCCCTCAGTATTCTAGCAACTCTTACCGCTGTACCATACACACATTCTCCACTCTCTGTTCTGTATTCTCCACTGTTGCTCATACAGTCAATGTAAACAAGATTTTCACATTGAGAATTCAGTAGTATCTGAGACCATGACTCTACATAGTTTTCGATCAATTCAAACTTCTTGATTGTATGCGGTTTTGCGATGCTGATTACCTCATCATTATTCTTACTGCTCATAAATTACCTCCAATCATTTTTCTCTATTATCATCCGTTCTATCTTTAAGAAAAGAAATTCTGCATACTCTTTTCCTGCCCGCAAAATTCATTTGCTGCTCTATCATATTCAGAGAAGGTATGTTAAGAGCCTTCTGGAACATCATATTCATTGGATAATGCTCCTCTACATGCCATATAGCCCTTCAACTTCTTTTCCACTTGCATATATGCAAAACAACAGATCACAACTCGCTTAACTCAATTCAGGACACACCGTGTCTTGTTTTCGAATTACACAGTAAATTGACACATCTTCAAAAGCGCTGTATATCACGGGAAAGTCACCTTAACTGACAACCTCTAATTACATCTATTATACCATATCCCACATAAAAATACAATATTTCACAAAGAAAAGAACAAACATTCCATTTTCTATTGACAAAGCTCTCGCAGTGTGTTAAAATACAGTTAATGGGATATATTTCCCGTTAGAGAGGACGTGTACTATGAGGGTTTCTCATGAGACCATGACAGCCAATGCAGATGCCATAGAAAACTGCATTGATGAATATTACGAAGAAAACGGAATATCGCCATCTATCGAAGTAATCGCTGCCGAAACAGGCATCTCAAAATCCACTGTCGGTCGCTATTTGCAGAAAATGACCAATGAGGGCCGACTCATCAGCAACGGAAAACGAGGCTATGCAACGAAGCGAATGCAGCAAAGCTGCAATATGGAGCTTATACCGATTCTTGGAAACATTGCCTGCGGTGCGCCCATTTTTGCAGATGGGACGGTCAAGGAATATGTCAGACTGCCTGCTTCCCTACTGGGTAGTGGGAACTATTTCATTCTGACTGCTTCGGGAGATTCCATGATTGACGCCGGAATTGACGATGGTGACACTGTTATTGTAAAACAGCAGGATTACGCCGAAGTCGGTGACATTGTTGTTGCTCTTGTCGGTGATGATGCAACACTCAAAAGATATTATCCGGAACCTGAAAGAAAGAGAATCAGACTACAGCCGGAAAACGAAAATCATGAACCAATCTATGTCAAGGAATGCCTGATACAGGGCATTGCTGTGACCGTGTGGAAGAATCTGAAGTAAAAAGGACAACAAAACGAAGGGAGTGAATTTAACAACTGGGAGGTGCAAACCTTGAACTATGAAATCGGACCTATTTTAACAGTATCGAACCCAATACGTCCGGAATCAACATATAAGATATGGAACCCACGATTTCAGCAAAAGCCTGAAATCGTGTCATTTACGCAGATTCTTAAGGAGAATTACGTTGTTGAGTATGGAACATTCATCCGTGGCAAGATACGCAGTGGTGAGCTTCCTGTCCCCTGCTTCGGTTATCGCAGTCTGCCGAAAGTGCAGGATGTCACCATAGACAAAGCTTACTATGACCGTCTCGACAGCGACTCCTTTGCAATGTACGTGATATGCGATGTTCTCTTCTGTGATCCTATTACAAAACAGGAACAGTATCAGAAATACTATGTAACGGGCTATCATTCTTTCAACGGAGTATCCGATTATCTCACGGATGCTGACATTTACACAGGACAGCGTTTTCACCTGCGGAATCAGCTTGATGATTGTCTTGTACCATATATCCGTTCCTCAAAATACGATGCTTATGCCTACGAGCTGCTGCTGAAATATCAGCCGGAGGCTTTAGAAGAACCTTGCAGTGTGGACGCTGAAAAGCTCGCCAATGCGATGGGATTCAGGATCGAGTATGTACAGCTTCTCACAAATGATAATGTATGTGCAAAAACGATCTTCCGCACCAAAGAAGTCACCGTATATGAGAACGGAACCGCTGTAAACAGAACTTTTAAGGGCGGCACAATACTGGTGACAAGCCGATGCACTGCGGATTTTCGTATGAATGTACTGCATGAGTGTATCCATATCGAATACCATCGGATGTTCTATGAGCTACAGCATTATTATCGAACAGCAATCAGAATGGAGACACCTGACTTTGAAGACTTCTTCATGTCCGACGACCAGCAGGATACGCTCCGAAGTATGGAAATACAAGCAAATGCCATTGCAGCCCGTGTGACGATTTATGCAGAAAACCTGGATATGGTAATATCCGAGTTCTGTGATTGCCTTGGCAGAGATGCTTACCATACAGATCTTGTCGGTTATGAAAAGCTGATAGAAAGAATCACAGAAATTTTCGGTTCTTATCGCTCAACAGCAAAAACAAGGCTATTGCATCGTGGATTTAAGAAAGCACGAGGGGTATTCGAGTGGGGCGATGATAAATATGCAAAAGCCCATGTCATACCTGAAGATTTTCCCGATGATTGGACTTACACTGTTCCACTCTACGAAATGTCCAAAATACTCGGAAGAAATCTCATGTTTGATAAGCTCGTGCATTCAAGGAAATTTGTGTATGCGGATGGTCATCTATGCTTGAATCATTCCGATTATGTTTACAAGCTGGGCGGATACTGGTGGCTGACGGAATATGCGAAACAAAATATGGCTGAGTGCTGTCTACCATTCAGACGAGTTTACGGTAAACAAAATCTGAAGTATACCTTCGGTGAGCTAAACAAGGAACAGCAAGTTCGCTTCTTTGAGCGTGTTTTCGATAACGAAGCCTTTAACAGGATGGAAGAAAAACGAAGAGAAATGCTTCGGAACAGCCTATATATCGAAGAAGTGAAAAAAGGAAAAACCAGAAGAAGAAAAATGACAAGAGGCGAAGCAGTTGTTTTCCTGATGAAGCAGGCACACATGACGGAAGAAGATGTGGCAGAGGCTGCGGAGTGCAGTATTGACGCACTGACGGATCTACGCAGTGACAAGGAATATACACCGAGAATGGGAACCATGCTGGCTTTCTTTACTGCTCTGGAGCTTGATGATGTTTACCGTGATGAACTTCTCATTATGACAGGGCTGATCAATGACATCAACAAGGAAATGTACCAGCTATATCGTATCATGCGTGATACGAATCCGGACGGATTTACTGTATATCAGGCAAATCAATACTTAAGGGATATCGGAAAAACGCCGTGGACAAGCGGCTATAGACCGAAGAAAATTAAAAAGAATGCAATATAACCATCAGGCGGCTGAAAAGCTGCCTGATTTTTTTATGCCTTTATCCGCTTTATAAACCGGAGTAAAACGGCAAAATTGCTGTATATTTCGTGTGTAAATATACTAATTGTTGCATATTTTTGTGTAGTTCCAACGATACACAAAAGGCAACAGCCGAATATCACAGCACTATTCACAAAAATCAACTACGGTTTATTTCCGCTGGTGACTCTTCGTGAAAAATGATATGATATAGCTACAGCCGGATGCATACGGCAGTATATGTACAAAATGGCGAAATTACGAGATAAGTGTAATTTCGTGAGTACATTATTCTGTCCATGCGTCCGGTTATTTTTATGTCATAATCCGCACCGTCTGATCTCCGGTGGCTCAACGAATTATGACGATTCATTGCAACAGTGTCTTTTGAGCGGATTGCTGTATTTCGGAATGGAGTATCCATCTGGAATGCGGTAACGTTCCTCTCTCCATTCCCACGAATGGAGAAAAGAAATGAAAAGATATGTTCCAATGCGAAATGCAGACAATCCTCATCACGTTGAACTGATGCCGGTTTCCGAAGAAGTTTATTCCGAAATCACTCGTGAGACATCACGGATACGAAATAAGAAGCAATATCACGGTCAGTGTGCCTGTCCCCGAAAATATCTCTGGAAATGCGATGGAGACTGTTCCCTTTGCGAATACAGTGCTGCCGGTGATAACTTTTCTCTTGATTATGAGAATGATCTTCATGGAGAACATTTTTCGGACGGCTGTAATATTGAAGAAATGGTAACTGACCAGCTCATGATGAGGCTGATTCTTGAAAGGCTTGCAGAACTGCTGCCTGTCGCACTTACGATTGGAAAGATGAAGCTTGATGAAGATCTATCTGAAAGGCAATGTCTGGAGCAGCTGGATCTGAAAAGAAGTACATACCGTTCACAGCTTGAAAGAGCCAGAAAACAGCTTGAAAAAGAATTCGGCATAAAAATCTGAAAATGTTTCGTCCAAACATCACTTGTTTCTGTAGTGGAATATGAGGGGCAATGATGCTACTCTTGATAAGGTTCAAATCAATAGAAGGTGGTGATGCCATTGGAAGCAAAAACAAAAGAACTCATTGCACTGCTCTTCGCACTTAGCGTCGTAGCAGAAAGACTGGCAGTAAATCTGGAAAAGGAGGAAACGAAAAATGGAGCCAATCTTTGAAGTCATCAACGCACTGAATGCACTGATCACAGCACTGACAAAGCTGACAGAGCAAACAACACAGAAGGAAATGGACAAGTTCGAACAGATCTATCCCCCCACAGAAGAACCCCAGCAGCCCGAACCCGTCAACCCCGAACCATCCACAAAACCCGTCACCCTCGCCGAGGTCAGAGCCGTACTTGCCAACAAGTCCCGTGCAGGGTTTACGGAGGAGGTCAAGCAGCTTGTGATGAAACACGGTGCGGAGAAGCTTTCCGGTGTTCCCGAGAGCGAGTATGCGTCACTGATGAAGGAGGCGGAGAGCCTTGGCGGTTAAACACAAAGAGCGTTCTCATGCAAAGCTGTCCGCATCGGCAAGTCACCGATGGCTCGCATGTCCGCCATCGGCTCAGCTTTGTGCCGATCTTCCAGATACGGCAACGGACTACGCAAAGGAAGGCACCTGTGCACATGAACTGGCGGAGTACAAGATAAACAAGCTCCTCGGCATTGATGCC
>JAFSBM010000210.1 GCA_017437285.1 Ruminococcus sp.
AAATTCGGTACTGCAACAGTAACGATAACAGCGGAAGATACCTTTGACTACGCAGAGGCTACAAAGACCGTAACAGTTACCGTAAACAAGAAAAAGATATCACTTCCCACAGTGGACGGTATCGAGTACACCTACACAGGCACAGCACAGACCTACGGTGTTACATCTACTGATGATTACACCGTTGAGGGCGGTACACAGACAAACGCAGGTGAATATCCTGTCACAATTACTCTGAACAACGATAATTACGAATGGGATGGTACGCTTGGCACATACAAGTTCGTAATCAACAAGGCAGCAGTAACAGTAACCGCAAAGAGCTACACCATCAAGGTCGGAGAAGCTCTCCCCTCTTATGCTTACGATGTAACAGGTCTTGTAAACGTCGAAACTCTCCCGATTGATGTGACAATCTCCTGCACAGCAGACGGCAAGACAGCAGGCACTTTCGACATCGTTGTATCGGGTGACGCTGCAAGCGATAATTACACATTCGCTTATGTGGACGGCACCCTGACCGTCACCACAAAGAATGTTCAGACGATCACAGCAAGCGATGTAACGCTCACCTACGGCGATACAGACGGCAGGATTACAGCAACAGCAAACGGTTCTATCTCCTACGATGTGGCAACAGGCGCAGATGTTATCTCAGTTGATGAAAACGGCAATATCACAATTCTCAAATTTGGTACAGCAACAGTAACGATAACAGCGGAAGATACCTTTGACTACGCAGAGGCTACAAAGACTATCTCTGTAACTGTAAACAAGAAAAAGATAGCTGTTCCCGCGGACACAACCGAATACACCTACACAGGCACAGCACAGACCTACGGCGTTGTATCTACCGCTGATTACACAGTTGAGGGCGGTGTCCAGACCAACGCAGGTGAATATCCTGTCACAATTACTCTGAACAACGAGAATTACGAATGGGACGGTACACTCGGCACATACACATTTGTGATAAAGCAGGTTCCTGTTACAGTAACAGCAAAGAGCTATACAATCAAGGTTGGCGATACTCTCCCGACTTATGCGTATGATGTAGCAGGACTTGTAAACGGCGAAGCACTCCCGATTGATGTAACTATCTCCTGCACAGCAGACGGCAAGACAGCAGGCACTTTCGACATCGTTGTATCGGGTGATACTGAGAGCAAAAACTACAAGTTCAGTTATGTGAACGGTACTCTGACCGTAAGCGAAAAGGAAGTTGTTGCAGCTCCCACATTCACTCCCGCAAGTGGAACAGTATTCTCTTCTTCACTGAAGATTACAATAGCCTGTGCAACCGAGGGTGCAAAGATATACTATACCACAGACGGCACAGCTCCTACAACAGCAAGCACGCTCTATAACGGGGCAATTACTGTCACAGCAACAACCACTGTCAAGGCTATCGCGGTTAAGGACGGCATGACTAACAGCATTGCTGTAACAGCGGTGTACACAAGGAAATCCTCGGGCAGCAGTGGTGGCGGAGGTTACACACCATCTCGTCCCTCAACGCCCACCAACCCCGAAATCAACGGCAAGTCAGCAGGCTGGACTACAATAGCAAGCGATATTGAAAATCTCACCGCAGGCGGCGAAACAACCATTGAGCTGAACGGCAACTATGATGTTCCCGTTGATGTAATGAAGGCTATTGCTGACAAGGACATCAAGGTTACATTTGTTGTTGACAGCACAAGAAGCTGGATAATAGACGGTGCTGAAATCAGAATTCCCGCGGCGGTTGATTTAAGCATTCTAACAGTAGCCTCTCTGAACACAGGCACTCTGCGTGGTGACGTTGGTACAAGGTTCCGTATCGACGGCACAAACGCTCCCACAGAGCTTTGCGTTACTATGAACAAGAAACACGCCGGCAAGTTCGCAAACCTCTATATGAAGAAAGAAAACGAGCTTGTATTCGTGGATAATGTCAAGGTTGACGAGAACGGCAAGGCTGTTCTCTCCGTTTCCGAAAAGGGCGATTATGTGATTATGCTCTGCGAATACAGCGACCGCAAGGGCGATGTATCCAACGACGGCGTTACCAACGCAATGGATGCATCCGCAATCCTCAAGGATATTGTGGAGCTTGAGGTGGGTGCAAACCCTGTAATGCTCGATTACAACGGTGATGGCAAGGTTAATGCTCTTGACGCAAGTTCGATACTTATCGATATTGTGAACGGCAGAATTCAATAAAAGCTTCTCAGATAGCGTCTCCTGAAAGCTATAATAAGAACAAAGGGCATACGCAATGTATGCCCTTTACTATAGAACCGAAAAAATAATAGTTGTAAAAATAAGACCTGTACTGCTTACAAGGAACAAACAGCCTGTACGGAGCATGTCCATGCAAAAGCAGGGGACTTATACAATAAATCCCCTGTTTTGTGTTGTCTTAATCGTGTATCGTAATCACAATATCGCAAAAACCCTGACTTTTAAGGTAATCTTTCAGTACATCACAAAAAGTACGGTTCGAATACTTATCGTTCTTTAATTTTGCCATTACACGTATTATATTGTTGTCTTGGTCACAGCCCCACACTTCCAATGCACCACCCTCAAAGTTGGATAATACTTCTCTAGCCATATATTCTAATTTTGATTGCTCGTTGGATATGGCAGATTTCATATATATATCAAAAAGATCGCCTTTATCAATGCCACGCCAACCGCCTGCAACATTGTCAAGCTCGTTCATATCCAGTTCTTTCATATCCTGTTCCTTCATAAAAACCACCCTTTCTGTAAAAAAGATTTTGTGAATATACCTTTTCATAGCTGTCACAGTATATTTAATGTTCAAGACGCAAGCCTATCCGAATTATGTTTAGGCAAAAGCAAGAAATATATATGATTAACATCCTGATATGTGTAACCTTAATCATTTAGCGGTACGTGTACACCGTAGTGTTCTAATGCGTCACCTCACTATAGAGTAATCTTTTCTTTTAGTAGTACAGTATCCAACCTGTCAAATGACAATTTATCATCATCTAATCTTGCATATATCGTGACTTTTTGATCACCACAATTTGATGATAATCTTTTTTATATCCCGCCTTCAAACTTCGACAATACTACTATCATCCTGACTACTACATGAAGACTTTTCATATATTGTAACTTTTTTAAATCCATGATTGCTCAGATATTCATATAGCGCTGTCTCAATTGCAGAATAGCTAGAGTTATTTATGCTTGCATTCACGCATATTTCCTTAAAAAAGTAATGTTGCATAAAGTTGTCTATTGTTAATGCTCCGCCTCTGAAACTAGATAACAAATTTATGATCATATCTGCTGAACCTTCGTTGAACTCATCACATACTATATAGATGGATAAATAAACAGTATTGCTTTGGATTGTGCCCGCCCAACCGCCTGCAACACTGTCAAGCTCGTTCATATCCAATTCTTTCTTATCCTGTTCATTCATAAAAACCACCCTTTCTGTAAAAAACACTTATCTGATTGAAATAAAACCGCAAACAGTTCAACCGTAATTACGACCCGTTATTGATTTGATATTATTATACAGTATCGACCTATTGTACGTCAATACTGATTTCTAATCAAAATGTGTATCAACTTTTGTTACATTTGCATATATATTCAAAAGCTATTATCTTGTTGCCGATATAAACCGATTTAAATTTAAAATGTCATACTTCGTTTTGTCAAACTGTTGCTTTTGCACTTGTGCTGCTATCGGTGTTAAGCTGCTGACGTGCTACAAGACTGCTGAAAAATCCGTTCTGAGCAACAAGCTCTTCGTATGTGCCGTCCTCGATGATCTTACCTTTATCCAGTACAATAATGCGGTCGCAATGCTTAATGGTCGATAAGCGGTGAGCAATGACTATTCGTGTGCATTTAAGCCTGTCAAGCGACTCCGACACCAGCTTCTGCGTGGTATTATCAAGTGCGGAGGTTGCTTCATCAAACATAAGTATTTTCGGCTTCGGAGCTATCGCACGTGCTATCATAAGCCGCTGCCGCTGACCTCCCGATATTCCTCCGCCGCCTTCAGAGATAAGGGTGAACATTCCCATCGGCATTTTCCTTATATCCTCGGCTATTCCTGCCATTTCCGCCGCCTCCCATGCATCCTGCACAGTGAGCTGCGGAGCAGAGATAACTATGTTGGAAAAAATATCTCCCTGAAACAGCTTTCCGTTCTGCATAACCGTACCTATCCTTCTGCGCAGGCTTTTAAGGTCAATGGATGACAGGGCGGTGCCGTCATAGTAAATTTCACCCTTAACGGGCTTTTCAAAGCCGAGCATAAGCCTCATCAATGTGGATTTTCCACAGCCTGTGCTTCCTACGATAGCCACGTATTGCCCCGGCATTATTTTAAGAGAAAGATCGTCGATTACAAGCGGCATAGTTTCGGAATATCTGAACGAAATATGGTTAAGCTCAATGCCGCCCCTGAGCCTTTCTATCCTTTTCTTGTCTGCATCTGTTTCAGGTGCGGTGTCAAGTATAGGCGAAGCAAGCTCAAGCACAGGCTTTATCCTCGCAAACGACAGAATAATTGAGGCAACGGAGGATAATGCGCCCGCAACCATTGAATACGATGAATTGAACGCCATATAATCAGCAACGCTTACATCGCTGAGCACTGCAGCATTGTACATTACGATCGTTCCTGTCAGGCTGATAACAAGCATTATGACGCTGTTGTATTTTATAAACGCAGGCGGATTGTAGGTTATAGCAGCTGATTTTGTATAGCTGTCAGCCCATTTTGCGTAAACACGCTTTTCGGCTCCTGCAAGCTTGATCTTGCTTACTCCTGCAATAAGCGAATGGACAAGTCCGCGCTCCTTTGCCTTATACTCCATATTCTGCCTGCTTATTTTCATCTGGACAAAGGACGCAGCTATTGAAACTGCAAGCGTGCTTAACGTAACGGATATCGCAGGCACAACGAGCTTTGGCGTGTAGCGGAATATCTGTCCTATATACATCAGGGAAAACAGAGAGCTGATACCCACCGAAAACACAGATGAGCATATTATATTACATAATTCGCTTACTGCTCCCATACGGCTTCCGATGTCGCCTGTGCTGTATTTTTTGAAGAAATCCGCAGGCAATGACAGAATCCTCATCATAATTGCCGCCTCAAGAGCCATATCGGTTTTTGTTCCCACTCTGTTTGCGTATATATTTTTTATAACGCCGATAAGGATGTTTGTTGCGGAAACACCTGCCAGCAGTATCATTGACGCAAGGAGTACCACTGTATTTCCCGAAGTCACAACGTCGGAAAAAATAAGATTGTTTATTTTGGGAACGAGAAAGCCGACAGCAGTAATGACCGCTGTTGTAAGAAATACCATAAGCATATCCGCAGGAGTCAGCGAGTGCATATAATATATAAATAAATCCTTTATATTCATCGCCCTTATAGGCAGCGGCTTATAGAAGCATATCGCCTCTCTGCTGATATTCATTTCGTTGGCTTTTGTGACCCTGATTTTTTTGAGTGTTGATGGGTCACGATAATAATAACCACCCGTTGCTCTCGGAACAAGTGCAATGATATCGCCTGAAGCTGTGCTGCCGAGCAGTATGCCTATGCCGTCACGATACCAATTGCTGCGTAAGGTTATATTCCTGTACATAATGCCGTGAGGTTTAAGCTGAAGCTCAAGCTGCGTCTCTATACTGTCGGTATCGGCTGAACTCTCTTTAGGTTTTATGTGATAAAAGTTCAATACCTCTTTGATTGCCGAACACGATTGCGTTTTCTTGCCTGAACCGTTGACGGTAAAGACCTTTTTGCCCATAACACTTTCCGCCATTTTTTCAAACGCTTCGGAAAAGGCCTCGTCATCGTTTTTTATTCGCATCCGGATCTGTTCATCAAACCAGCCCATTTGCCCTCCTGTTTATTCGTTTGCCATAAGCTCGGCATATTTGCCGTTCAATGCCATAAGCTCTGAATGAACTCCTCGTTCAACTACTTTTCCGTTGTCGAGTACGATTATTTCATCACAGTCACGGATCGTTGATAACCTATGAGCAACCACTATCATTGTAATTCCTCGGTCCTTGATCGAATTTATGACATTGTATTCCGTTTTGGCGTCCAATGCACTTGTTGCCTCATCAAGGATTACTATGGTAGGGTCTTGTGCAAGCACACGTGCAATTTCAATTCGCTGCCGCTGTCCTCCCGAGAAATCTGTTCCGCCTTCCTGCATCCTGTACTGATAACCGCCGTCCCTTTCCATTATCGCATCGTGTATCTGTGCGTCCCTTGCGGCTAGTATCATTTCAAAATCCTCTATGGAGTTGTCCCACATCTTTATGTTGTTTGCAACTGTATCCTCAAACAATATAATATCCTGATCCACAACTGCAAGAGAACTGGTAAATATCTCACGGTCGATCTTATCTGCGGGCTTTCCGTCAAACAAAATTTCGCCTTTCCACGGCTTGTAAAGCCCTGAAATCAGCTTGCTGATCGTAGATTTACCGCTACCTGAGCCACCGACAAGAGCAACGCTTTTTCCTGTTTCAAGACTAAGGCTGAAATCGGTTATCAACGGCTGTCCCAGCTTGGAATATCCGAAGCTGATATTGTTTATCTCAATGTTTCCTTTTAGCTTGTCATAAGATATTTCATTGTCATCTGTATCGCAATGCTTATATTCGACATCGGTGGGATAGTTCATAATATCCTCTACACGCTCCATATTCGTCCGCATTTCCTGAAAAGACTGCGCCGCTGACATAAGGCTCTGAACAGGGGACATAAAGGATGACATAAATCCCTGAAATGCCAGTATCATACCTACTGTGAACTCGTTGTTTATGGTCAGATATACTCCTGTACCAAGAATAAGAACATTACAGAGCATTGAAACTGCTGACGGGATAATACCGAACAGATAATTTATCCTCTGGAAGCTGACGGTTCCGTTGTTGACGGACGCCTGATAGCCTGCCCACTTCTGAAAATAACCGTCTTCAGCACCGCTTGCCTTGATAGTTTCTATCATCTCAATGCATGAATATGTGGCCGAAGAAAGCTTGCCCTTGTCACGCATCATAACTCTGCTGACATTTACACGTTTCTTTGAAATAAAGCTGTTTACTGCCGCATTTATCACCATAGATGCAAGACCTATTGCGGAAAGCACAACGCTATATCTCAGCATAACAACAAGATAAAAGATCATCATTGCCGTATCAAGCACAAGGGGTGCAAACAAATTTACAAGGGAGCTTGCTATACCTGCATTGGTTGCCTGTCTTCCTGCAATATCAGCCGTCAGGCGCTGTGAGAAAAAGTCAACAGGCAGGCGCAGAATATGCCACATGTATTTTGAATCAGCGGTAATTGTGAACCTGCCCTGAATCCTGTTCATATAGAAGCATCTTATCCAGCCTGCAAGTATCTGTATCCCTGAAAAAACCGCAAGTAATACGGTAAACGGAACGAGCCACTCGGGGTTTTGCTTTGTGAGCAGTCTGTCCATAAAAATACGGGAAAAGGCAGGGTTGATAACAGCGATAACGGACGCTATCACCGTTGTGAGTATCACAAATGCAAAGGCGGCGCCTGTGCCTCTGAGTCTTTCCCTTGCAAACGAAAGTATACTTTTCGGAGTGCCTGACGGTACAAAATCCGCCGAAGGCTTTATCATAAGGCATACTCCCGTAAAGGCCTTATCGAATTCCTCCATAGTGATGCAGACCTCGCCTCTGGCGGGGTCGTTTATGTATACTTTGTTTCCTTTGAAGCCGTTCAGAACGACAAAGTGGTTAAAATTCCAATGAATGATACAGGGAAAGCCTCCTGATTTTTTCAACGATTCAGGCTCGTAGCGATATCCTTTTGCTTCAAAGCCGTAATTTCTTGCAGCAATAAGTATATTCATTGCATTTGAACCATCTCTTGAAACACCGCAATCCTTTCGCACCTGTTCCAATGGTATCCATAGACCGTAATATGCCATAATCATTGCAAGACAAGCTGCGCCGCATTCAAGTGCTTCAAGCTGTACTATGACAGGAACCTTGGTACGGCCTTTACTTATTGGCTCGGAAGGATACTTCCTTTTAATCATATTGCATCCACCCCAAAATCAGTTTAATATAAAATCGATAGGCTTTATGCTGTCGGTTATTATGTGAAGTTCATATTTTCCGTCAGCGAGGTTGGAAATCTCTATTTCAGCTTCAATAGTGCCATCGGGAGAATATGAAAGCCTTTCGACCTTTCCGACAGCCTCATCGTCAAGATATACCAGCATACCTACGTCTACACAGTCTGCATTTTCGGAAACAATAGCTGCTGTCATGATGCCGTTTTCGACTCTTCCCGAAGCTGTCACCTTTGTTTCCAGCCTGCCGAATATTCCCCACACGCAAAATGCTGCAAGCATAATGATTATTGCAGACAGTATAAGCCAGACGCCGGGATTTGCGATCCTGATATACTCGTCAAGCTGTTCCGGCGAGGAGATCCTTTCAATGCTCTTTTCTCTGAATATCTTATTGTTCATTTTACACCTCTCTGTAATTTTGAAATTTTCTGATAAATTAACTTTATTGTATCTGCAATGCCACTCAGCTTTTATTCGGATAAATATGCTTAGTTTACGGATTTTGTTCATTTTGCTAATTTGCCATATTTTCTGCATATAATTATAACATATTTTGTTGCTTTTGGCAATGATTTAAGCGTTGTTTTCTTTGTGCGTTTAAAAAATGCATAGCGTTTAGCTTGTGATATATACACATTGATCATGCATATTAATCAAGTTGTTCAGGTGTTTTACTGAATATACGATATCATATCTGATAAAACGCAACTTAATCGTAACTTTTATTGTTTAGAATCAACAATTTCATTTGTCAAATTTGTATATTGCTGTCTGTGTTATAAGATTTTCAAAACCTTGAAAAATGCACAAAAATATGCTATAATTTTCTATGAGTAAGTATCAATATTTTCTTGAAAAGGGGTTGACAAGCCGAT
>JAFSBM010000211.1 GCA_017437285.1 Ruminococcus sp.
CAGTGCTTTTTTGACAGCATCAAGACTTTTCTTGATAACGCTTATATCACCTTTGCTTCTTCTCTTGATACTTTACTCGCCTTCAATTTTGAATGCCTTGATGCATCAAAATGTATAAATTGAAATAGAGGGTAGTATAAAAGCATTAAATTTAGAAATTGGGCTGATTTGCTGCGGTTTTAATCTTCACAAGTTCCATTTGAAGAAAAAATATCTCGCATTGGCTGCCTGAGTTTTCAACAAAATAATACTTTTCAACACGGCAAAAAAATTATTTTTCTGTCGGTGTGTTCGTTATACCCTGTTTTCAACAATTTTGCACTTTTTCACTTTTTACATTTAAAAAAAGTCCGAGTGGACCATTTCCATGGCTCACTCGGACTTTTGGTTTCACTTTTTTTTACAGTGCCGACTATACTATTAATATAGACGAATGGAAGGTGAGGCGATATAGTGAAAGAACGAAAGAAGATACCTATAGGTATTGAGAATTTCAAAGAAATAATAGACAAGAATTGCTATTTTGTAGATAAATCTCTAATGATACGTGACATACTTGACAGCGGTTCAAAGGTAATGTTGTTTACCCGTCCAAGAAGATTCGGTAAGACGTTGAATATGAGCATGCTGCGATATTTCTTTGAAAATTCAGAGCAGGACAATTCGTATCTGTTCAATGACCTTGCAATTTCCAATGCAGAGGATGAATATCTGTCTCATTGTGGAAAGTACCCTGTTATAAGTATATCGCTGAAAAGTATGAAGCAGCCTACATGGAGTGGTGCTTTTGCTGAATTTAAAGATATAGTAGCAAATGAATTTGAACGTCATTTTGAAAAAGGTGTTCCTGATAAAATAACAGGAAGAAAAATGAGCGGAATTCAAGATTTTATTAATGGAACTGCTGATGAACAAGAGTATTTCACCTGTTTGAAATTATTTTCAGATTGCTTGTATGAAATCTATGGAAAAAATATAATTGTATTGATTGACGAATATGATGTTCCTCTTGAAAATGCGTATTTCAATGGATTTTATGAACAGATGCTTAATTTGATTCGTTCAGTATTCGAGAGTGTATTAAAGACGAATAACTCTCTTGAATTTGCAGTTCTTACAGGATGTCTCCGTGTTTTTAAAGAGAGCATTTTTACAGGATTAAATAATCTTTCCGTACATTCAGTTATGGATAATAGTTTTTCCGAATATTTTGGATTTACCGAGTCCGAAGTTGATAAATTATTAAAGTACTATCAATTTACAGATAAATTTGATGAATTGAAAAAGTGGTATGACGGCTACAGATTTGGTAATACAGAAATATATAATCCATGGAGTTTTGTTATGTTTGTCCAAAGTGAAATGGGTGGAAATGAATTAAGTTTTCAACCATACTGGAGTAACACAAGTTCCAATAGCATTATTCATGATTTAATATCAAAAGGTAATCGCAGAATACGTGAGGATATTGAAAAACTGATAGCAGGCAATTCTATAGAAAAAACTGTTTATGAAGATGTAACATATGCAAATATGGATGTGAAGTCTGATTATATCTGGAGTTTTCTGCTGCACACAGGATATCTTAAGTCCAAACGTGTGTATATGAATGGCGTTCAGAAATATTTTGAAGCAGTTATTCCGAATCTTGAAATCGTTACGGTTTATGAAAATACATTCAGACATTGGTTTGATGAATCAATACGTAAAACTGACAAATCGATTTTGCTCGAAGCAGTTCTTGACGGCGATACTGAAACATTTCAAGCTGAAGTAAACAGGTGGCTGCAACGCAGTATCGGCTATCATGACGGCTATGAAAATTTTTATCATGGATTCCTTGTTGGATTACTTGAGTATAATGATGATTATCTTGTAGAATCAAATCGTGAAGCAGGCACAGGCAGAAGTGAGATAATAGTGAAGAATGTTGTATATCATAATAAGGCGATAATCATTGAGATTAAATCTGTTCGAGGTAATGAAACTCTTATTGAAAAATGTGAGGACGCTATTAGACAAATTGATGATATGCAATATGAGTTTAATCTTAGAAACGAAGGTTACAAGGAAATAATCAAGCTTGGTATTGCATTTAAGGGAAAACAATGCCTTGTTAAAAGGGGTTGATTTTGTACCCTTACTGTAATCAACAGAGGACTGACAGATGAGTTGATTGTACGTCTTGATGCTATAGGAATGATCTGTGGAAATAAGTATGAAAAACAGTGGAATGACGTTTATCCGCTGGTTTGTGAATACTATAATAGGATGATTATTTTGATATTCCTGTAAGTTATGTAGACGTGGTGGATGGGTATATTCAAGCAAATGCTTTGGATACAATTACATCAAAGACAGGTTGCGATGACGGCTACAACCGTGGTTGCTGGATTACTAATTGTAAAACAAAATTCCGCAAGGGAAAAGTTTGCGGAGAAAAATGCTGTCAGATTTGAATAGGTAGGTATAGAGCCTGGTGATAATGATAGGTTGCCTACAGTTTAAGGTAACAGCAGAATGTAAGTACAAGATTCATAAATCAGGATGCTATATTAAGATATATTACAAAAAAAGTCAATGACTACCGTAAAAAAATTACGGTAGTCATTGACTAACTGTATTTTATGTGGTATAATAAAAGTAATATGTAAGTTGAATGGAATAATACTAAGATTATAATACGACTGGGAGGTATGGCAAGTGCTGAAACTATTTAAAGTAACTGGATTTAAAAATTTCCGTGACACGCTGACGATTGACTTTTCTGATGTGCATGATTATAAATTCAATACAGACTGTGTTTCCAATGGACTTCTTAGCAAAACTATTGTCTATGGAAGAAATTCTGTAGGTAAGACAAATTTGGGACTTGCGATTTTTGACATTGTTTCTCATCTGACAGAAAAGAATGTTACCCCAGATTTATATGATTATTATCTGAATGTAGAAAGTGAAAGAAGAACTGCATCATTTTTCTATGTATTCCAGTTTGGTCAGGATACTATTAAATATGGTTATGATAAGGATGAGAAAAGGCGTTTGATTTCAGAATCATTATGGATTAACGATGTACTGATTTTTTCCTATGATACTCGTGAAAATAAAAGTGATTTTTCTGGTGTTAAAGAAGTATCTCCAACACTGAATCAGGATTTTGAAGGCATTGAGTCTGTTTTGAAATATATGGTGAACAATACTGCTTTGTCTAATACACATCCCCTAAAGAAGATGATGAAATATGTATCTACTATGTTGTGGTTTCGTAATCTGGAGGAAAATAGATATATTGGTTATAAAAACAAGAGTACAGATTACTTTGATTTCATTTTTGAGGAGACTGTATTGCAGGAGTTTCAGGATTTCTTGCATCAGTCGGGTGTAGAAGAAAATCTGATTGTGAAGGCTGATGCGGACGGCGTGAAGCGTCTGTACTTTGATACAAAGACACCGCTTCCATTTTTGAAAACAGCTTCCAGTGGTACAAAAGCATTATATACATTTTTTTATTGGTATAAGACAGCATCAGATGTTTCGTTCCTATTTATGGATGAATTTGATGCCTATTATCATTATGAGCTTGCTGAAAGTATCGTACAGCTTCTTGAGAAAATGCCTGACACTCAGGTGATGTTGACATCACATAACACAAATTTGCTTTCCAACCGAATCATGAGACCGGACTGCTATTTTATTCTGACAAAAGAAAAAATAACTGCTTTGGTAAATGCAACGGATCGTGAATTGAGAGAAGGACACAATCTGGAAAAACTCTATATGAGTGGTGAGTTCGATGTATAGAAAACAAGCGAAAATTTTGATGCTTGTAGAGGGAGCGAAGACAGATGTGAAGTTGATGAAGCATCTGTTGAAAGTATATGGCATCAGTGACCGTCATGAGATCGTTTCGTATCGCACGAACATCTATACCCTCTATCAGGAAATGTTTTACGAAAAGGATCCAGATGCTATGGATCTGCAGCAGGTATTGATTGCAAGATAACCGGATGAATCAAAAAAGAAGATACTGGCAGAAAACTATTCAGATATATTGTTGATATTTGATCTTGATCCACAGGATGGTGGATTTTCACCAGATAAGATTTTAGAAATGCAGAATTATTTTGTTGAGTCTTCTGATATGGGAAAACTCTATTTGAATTATCCAATGGTTGAGGCGTTCTACCATTTGAAAGATATTCCTGATGACGAGTATTATGACAGGCAAGCTACTATGGAGGAATTGATTCATCACACTTATAAAAGCCGTGTCAATTCTGAAAATCGAAATCATGACTATGGAAAATTTGCTTTAACAAAAGAGGAATGCAGTATATACTATCCTCTATTGCAAAATATCCTAAAGTGATACACCCTTAATTGAAGAATTATCGGGAAAAACGTTATGGGAAAATGATGATGAACTTGCTCGTCTTTGTGGTTTGAGGTAAAAAGAATATCCGAAGCTTTTTTCTAAAGGGCATCTCTAAAAACTCGTTTGATTAAAGAAAAAACAGATAGGTATGACAGCTGCAAGGAAACCTTCCGAAGGCGTGCTGCCGCACTCCGAGGGAGGTTGACGAAGCAGATGACGTGCATAGCTGTTTTTTCTCAAAAGGGGTTTTTAGAGATGCCCTAAAGATAACGCTTTTATGCGCTTTCCTTAAAATGCTTCGGATAAGGCACGTTATGCGAATATTCGCATAACGTGCTGAGCGTGCCATTAAGCCATTTGTTGTAGGTAGGAAGAAATGGTTGTTTTTAGATACTGATAAGGGTGCGGATGCCAGTGCAAAGTGCTATTCTATCATCGAATCCGCCAAGGCAAATAACCTTAATTTTTTCGGATATCTTACTCACTTACTGACAGAGCTCCCGAAGCTTGGAACAGAACCGACAACAGAACAGATTGATTCGTTGCTGCACTGGTCGAACGTCTTGCCTGATTATTGCCATAATTAAATATATTAAACGCCATGACTGATTCAGGTCATGGCGTTTTTGTCTAATCTGCTCTATTGAGTTGGTTTGAGTTGCCTGGACACGGGATTATTTGGCGGATACAATCTAACGGCATAAATACTTCTTAGGGATTGGTATAACGATAATTTCCAACTATTAGTAATATATGTCAATTATTATCCAATAATGTTGAAAAAATTCACATCGCTATATGCGAATAATATATAAATATATAAACCTGTTATATCGCTTTTGTTGTATTATACGAAAATATTAAAATAACTTGAAAATTAACAAAAAACGATATATAATTATCTATATAGAATTAATAATTTTATTCTATATGGGTAATTTATTATATATGGAGGAAAAAATGAAGAAAAAAATCTTAATCTCTCTTTCAACCGTAGTATGTAGTACTGCACTTTGGGCAGCAGCAATGCCTTTAGCATCTTATGCAGCTGAACATGGAACAGCCGAAAAGGCTGTAGAGGTAGCCTTGAAATATGCTAACGAACCATTTTTATACGACCATACATATGATGATTGGTGTGTAGAATTTGCATTAGATTGTGTAGAAGAGGCTGGCGGAATAACCGATGGAGTTATACGAAATCATGCTTCAACGAACATATGCTTATGGCAGATGTACAGAAAAAATAATAACTCATATCATTCTTGGGTTGACTATAATTGGGATTTTGATTATTATGGACCAGATTATGCTCACAATCCCAAAGGAGGAATAGTTGATGATTATACTCCGAAAATAGGAGATTTAGTGTTTATTGAAAATACTGGTGGCAGAGGAACGGAACCAGATCATACAGGTATCGTTGTTGGTGTTGAGGGAATCGGAACAAATGCAACGGTTAGAACTGTTGAAGGTAATATGTCAGATACTGTATGCATGTTTGAATATGTAAATGGAGAAAACACCTCCGTAGGTCATCAATATATCGTTGGATTTGGTTCACCAATATATAGCAACTCTATTCCAGGTGATACGAATTATAATCCTTCACCCTCTTTATCAATAGTTACAGCAAGTGACAATAGCAGAGCAAGAGCAGTTGAAGAAGCGAGACTAAGAATTAATAAATCCAAACGACCTGCTGATTATTATCATACAACAATTGAATTTGTAAATGAAGTATTGAATGCAGCCGGTGCAAAATCATTCTACGCATATCCAACAAGAGAAGAAGTTGAAAACGGAACAGCATCACCCAGCGTTGTAAAGTTCGTTAACACCTATAAAGAAAATGGTGCATTCTTTGAAAAAGGCTCAGGATACACTCCAAGAATAGGTGATGTTGCAGTACTTGAAAGCAATGGAAATTCTGACGACGGTGCAGACAAGCTTGCTATTATAAGTGGTTACTCCGATGCTGACGGTGAACATAATTATGTTATAATTTATGATACTGAACTTGATAGAGTAATTGATTCGGCAGAATGTCCATATGAAATAATAGGTTATTGTACGCCATTTTATAAATACGATGACCTTGGAGATTGTAATTTCGATGGCGTTTTAAACAGAACTGATATTGACGTTCAGATGAGTACATTAGATAATAATTCTGATACCTTTAAAACATATCAGAAATTATGTATGGATATAAATGAAAGTGATACTGTAAACAGAATTGATTTATTTGAATTGCAGAGCAAAATCTCTAAATCATTGACATTTGAAGGTGAAGAAACTGATTATTCACAAGTAGGAACAACAAATGATGATAGCATTTATGCAGAAAAGGATAAAGATAGTGCAGCATATCTTTGCTATGGTCCATACTTATCAGGATTTGCACCCGGCGATAAAATGGCTACTTTCAATCTTAAAATAGATGATATAACATCTGATAATGAAGTTGTAGCAACAATAGATGCCTTTGATTCAGCAATAGGTGAAGTTATTGCAACACGAGAAATTAAAAGAAAAGAATTTATTACCGCAAATTCATATCAGAAATTTAACATAAATTTCTATTGTCCTGAATCTAATCACGAACTTGAATTTCGTGTTTTCTATCACGGCAAATCAGATCTTTCTTTCGATAATGTAGAAGTTACAGATGTAGATACAATAAAAAATGTTACTTATGAAGCTGAAACAGATCTCTCTACAAGAATAGACCAAAGTAACAAAAAAGAACCAAATGGTGTTGTTGCGACAGTTGACGACAAAAGTGATTACCTTGTATATGGTCCATATATAAATAAACTTTCACTTGGTACTTATGAAGTCGGCTTTCAAATGAAAGTAGATAATAACGACAATGATTCTCTTGGTATTGCAAAAATTGAAATCTATGATTTCTCTAAAGATAAAGTTGTTGCCGAGAAGATAATTAAGCGTACTGATTTTGCAGCTGCAAATAAGTATCAGCAATTCAAATTATATTTTACAAACGCTAATGTCAATGATACATATGAATTTCGTGTATTCTATATCGGCAATGGTAAAGTTACAGTAGACAAAGTTGATCTTTTACGAGCAAATTGCAATATGGTGCAGACTTTCGAAGCCGAAAGCGATGTAATTCGTAAAAATGATAAAACTAAAGTTTATAAGGAAGATGGCAAAGTTGTAGGATATTACGTTAGTGATAAGGATGAAACTATGTACGGTCCATATACAACTAACGTGCCACTCGGAAATAATATTGCTTCATTCAAACTCAAGTACGATGGAAGTGCAAGCGCTGATGATGTTATAGCATATCTTGATGTAAGAGATGCTACTGATTCAAAAGTACTTGTTCAGAAAGAAATCAAAAAGAACCAGTTCCACGCTGATGGTTCTTGGAGTGTATTTAACCTGCCTTATAGTATGAAACAGGATATGCTTGGTCATGAAATTGAATTCAGAGTTATGTCAACAAATAAAGGTAAAATTATTGTCGATAATGTTACTTCAAGATTTGATATGAGTTCTGAAGGTGAAGTGTATAATTCTGCTGATCTATCTTCATTAAACACTACAAGCCGTAAAGTTCTTATGACAGGTGTAGATATTTCAAATCCAGGTCAGCACAGAAATGTTAATTGGAATATTCTTAAAACAGAAGCTGATTTTGCTATAATCCGTCTTGGTTTCAGATACCTTTCATCACCATATGCAATAGAAACTGATGAGTCATTTGAATTTAATTACGGTGAAGCTCAGCGTGTAGGTATGCCTGTAGGTATATATTTCTACAGCAATGCTGCAACAGTTGACGAAGCAATTGAAGAAGCTAATCATTGTCTTGCAGTATTGAAAAACAGAAAAATCGATTTCCCTGTTTATTTCGATTTAGAAACAGCTCGCTCTAAATCAGCAGGAGCAGCTCAGGTATCAGCTATGATAGACGCCTTTTGCAGTACAATTACCAATGGCGGATATACAGCAGGTTTTTACGTAAATCTTGATACATACAGAAATTATGTTGATTCTAACCTTGTAAAGAAATATGCTTTATGGATGGCTCAATATAATGAAACCTTTGATTTTAGTGGTCCTGCTGGAATGTGGCAAAAAACTGATAAAGGTACTTTATCCTGTTTGGCAGAGGGCGTAACCATTGACATTAACGAATGTTATGTTGACTATCCCTCAATACTGAATTAAGAAAATAGTTTTATTATAAGACTGGAGAATTAAAATGAAAATTTCGAAAAAAATAGCATGTATTTCATTATCTGCTGTATTATTAGTAAATGCAGCACCACAGTTGTGGTTTAACAATACAGAGGGATACACATTTTCAGCTGTATGCGTTGATAGCAATACTGATAGTGAATATAAGATTTATGGCAATTATGCAGTGTTGTCAAAATGGAATAAAAATGCTGAAACAGCTAACATTCCATCGGAATACAACGGATTACCTGTAAAAGAAATTGCTGATTACGCTTTCTGGGGATGTAACAATCTTGCATCAGTAAAAATACCTGATGGAGTAACTACTATCGGAGCATCAGCATTCTCAATGTGTAACAATCTTTCAGAAGTAAGTATTCCTGATAGTGTAACTGAAATTGGAGGACTTGCCTTTAATTGTACTCCTTGGCTTTATCAAATGCGTACAAACAACCCTCTTGTTATTGTTAACAACATTGTAATTGACGGTGGAGCGTGCGGAACATCGGTTGAAATTCTAGATGGTACAGTTGCAATAAGCGATTATGCTTTTGCAAATTGTTATGATCTTGAAACAGTAAAAATTCCTGACAGCGTAAAACGAATTGGAGGCACTTCTTTCCAGGGTACTGCATGGTATGAAAATGAAATGGAAGTGAATGAATGTGTAATTGTAAATGATACTTTCGCTAAAGCTGTTTTTAACAATTCAGATATTGATCAATTTGTTATTCAGAATAAAATAATAGGAAATAATGCTTTTGCTGAAACAGCTGTTTTTACAGACCTTGAACTTACAGGAGCAGTTGAGATAATTGGTGATTCCTCATTTTACGGATGTAAAAATCTCAAATCATTCAAAATTTATCCCGGTGTTACAACAATTGAAGCTTACGCATTTGCAGAGTGTATACAATTAAAAACATTTGAATTTACAACAGATAAACTTGAAAAAATTGAAAAGAGTGCATTTGAAAATTGTTCAAATCTTGAAGCAATTGAACTTTCAGAAAATACTAATTTTATTGGAGAAAATGCATTCAAAAAATGTAGTGGCTTAAATAAAATTGTATTTAATAATCCTGAATGTTTTATTTACGATTCTGAAAGCACAATAAACAAATCCGCTGATATATACGGATATACAGGCAGTACAGCTGAAAAATACGCTAATAAGTATGACAGAACATTTATCGCACTTGATGAAAAAGTAACAACATCATCTAACGTATCAACTGTAACTACTACTGCAAGTACTACAACGACTTCTACGACAACTACTACTGTTACAACAGAGCCTGTGATAAAAGATGGAATTGCAGGGGATGTAAACAACGACTCATTAATTGACCTCAAAGACGTTGTAATGATTCGTCGTTATGTTGCTGGCGGTTGGAATGTTGACATTAACGCTGACAATGCTGATGTAAACGGAGATGACGCCGTTAACCTCAAAGACGTTGTACTTATTCGACGTTATATCGCCGGTGGTTGGGATGTTGAATTGAAATAAAATAAGGGAACCTCTAAAAACCTCCCTCACGGCAGACTTCCTATGACAAACATCATTTACTGCGTTGCCAAACCTTGCAATACACAAAGTATTACTGCGGTTCGTCGCCTTGTAACTGATATTTGTCATATACGGAATTCTGCTCGTGTTCCGGTTTTTAGAGAACCCCATAATATAATATTAAAATGATTTCACGCATTCTGAATAAGGGTGCGTGTTTTTTTGTATGACGTGCATATCAATGCTATGTGGTGAAAGTCCACCGAGGCGTAGTTACCGACGAACTTTAAAGCGACTTGCAAGTTTCACATCGTGAAGTGTTGGAGAGAAGAAGAAATAGCAAAATCGTATCCTGACGAACAGAAACCTGATACTAAGGCGTATTAAGGTATCCGCCAAATAATCCC
>JAFSBM010000212.1 GCA_017437285.1 Ruminococcus sp.
ACCGCCCGTGGTTCATCACTCCACAGGCGGTCTTTTTATACCCATTTTAAGAAAGGACTGATAAAAATGAAAGAAACCATCTGCACAGTCGCCGGACTGGTCGGCGGCTTCATCGCCACACTGCTTGGCGGCTGGGATTCGGCATTGTCCACGCTTGTGATCTTCATGGGCGTGGATTTTGTCACAGGCGTGGTGACCGCTGCCATGGGCAAATCCAAGCACAGCGACAGCGGCACGCTCAACAGCAAAGCTGGTTGGGTGGGACTTGCAAAGAAGTTCTGCATTCTGCTCATGGTCGTGGTCGGCGTGAGGATTGACATTCTCCTCGGCACGAACTATATCCGTGATACCGTGTGCATCAGCTTTTGCCTGAATGAACTGCTCTCCATCGTGGAGAATACCAGTTTAATAGGAATCCCTTATCCGCCCGCAATGAAGAAAGCAATTGATGTTCTGCAGACCAAGGTCGGCAGAGCAGAAGAAAGAATCGAGGAGGTAAAAGATAATGGCAATTCTGAAACCTGATAAGACAATGACACTCGGCGGTGTTACCGTCAACGAATTTCTGCTCACAAAGCATAATCCCCGAAATATCGCAATGCCCTCCGTGAAAATGGAGGGCATTATTGGTGTTACCGTGCATAATACGGACTGGATTCGTGTTGCGAATGGCACAACGCCTGCGGAGCAGTACACCCGTGCCACCTACAACGGAAACATGAACGATGTCCGTGTGCATTACTATGTGGATCACACTTGTGCATGGCAGAACCTGCCCCTTGATTTGTCCGGTTGGCACGCTGCGGACGGCAGCGGCAACGGCAACCGCAAGACCATCGCCATTGAGTGCATTATGAGTTCTGCGTACAATGCCAATGACCGTAAATCCGAGGATAATGCCGCACGACTGGCAGCGGCTCTGCTCAAACAGTACGGACTTGGAATTGAGTACTTGTTTACGCACACCCACTGGCTTAATGTCAGAGACGGTAAATCCGGTTCTGTAGATACGCTCAACACCATGAGAAATTCTTACAAAATGTGTCCGCTGTATATTCTTCCGCATTGGGCGGCATTCAAGGCAAAAGTGGCGTATTACCTCAATGAGAGGCAGATCTACCGAGTGCGTACTTCCTGGGATGATGTGAAGTCGCAGACCGGAGCGTTCAAAAATCTGGAGAATGCGAAGAAATCCTGTAAGGCTGGGTATTCTGTGTTTGATGAGAATGGCACGGCGGTATTTACAGCGGAAAAGCCTAACAAGAAGGGCGATAAGATTTCGCTGAAGAATGCTGTGCTGTATGCTTCTTCTACGGCAAAGTCCGGTGTGAAGAAAAGCGGTACGTTCTATCTGTATGATGGTGTAGAGGTTAATGGCAGGTATCGTATTACAACGAAGGCTGATTATTGCGGTAAAACGCCTATCGGTCAGTATGTGACTGGTTGGGTGGAGAAGAAGGATATTTGAGTTTATGGCCCTCTGGGAGATATTTTTCTCTCAGAGGGGCTTTTTCTCGTCCAATCGTCCCTCTTTTCTGTAGTGGAATATAGAAAGCAAAAAATCTTTTAAGGGGTTCGAATTTTACAGTTTTCTTTTGACTACAGGAGCAGAAGGAGGAGTTGCCATGACAATCAAACAAAAGCATGAAATCGAGAAAATGAGAGCCGACGGATGCTCTCTCAAAACAATCAGTGAAAACTTAAGCATCTCACTGGGAACGGTCAAGTCCTATCTTTCCCGAAAGGACGCAACACGGCATTGCGAACAGTGCGAAAAAATCATTCAGCAGAAAAATAAAAAGAAGCGTTTCTGCTCCGATCGCTGTCGTATGATCTGGTGGCGTGAGCATCGTGAGGAGTCTGCTAAAACCGCATCACAGATCTGTCCGATATGTGAGCAGACATTTATCACATATCCGAGTAAACGTCAGGTCTACTGTTCCAAGCAGTGTGCAGGAAAGGCAAGGTGGGTGCATGTATCGCAATGTAATGATGTATCAGATCATGGTTGATATTCTGAAAGGATGGCTGGAAAACGGCGTAATTTCGCAAAAAGACTATCGGGCAATGCATACAACAATGGCTGAAAAATACGGCATATCTTTGTCCGGTATATTCGTTGATAATTCCTCCGTGATGAGTTAATATGGTATCGGAAGGAGGGGTTATTACGAAAAGATTGATACAAAAAATTGAACCCACAATCCCGATTCAGCCACGACTACTGCGTGTGGCTGCTTACGCAAGAGTGTCCAGCGGCAAAGACGCCATGCTGCATTCCCTGTCGGCACAGATCAGCTATTACAATGAACTAATTCAAAGCAACCCCGAATGGCTGTTCTGCGGCATTTATGCGGATGAGGCTCTGACGGGTACAAAGAGCAACCGTGCAGAGTTTCAGAAAATGCTCACAGCTTGCAGAAATGGCGAAATCGACCTCGTCATCACAAAGTCCATATCGAGATTTGCCCGAAATACTGTTACTCTGCTTGAAACGGTCAGAGAACTGAAAGACCTCGGCGTAGACGTATACTTTGAGGAGCAGAATATTCACACGATGAGTGCGGACGGAGAATTAATGCTGACGATATTGTCCAGCTATGCACAGGAGGAAAGTTTCTCTGCAAGTGAGAACAAAAAGTGGCAGATCCGAAAGGATTTCGAACTTGGGAAAGTCAGCAATCTTCAGATGCTGGGCTATCAGCGAAATGCTGACGGAGTGCTTGAAATCATTCCCGAAGAATCGGCTATTGTACAGAAAATATTCTCTGATTACTTAGGCGGCAAGGGAAAACTGGCGATTGCAAATGAACTCAATGAGCTGCACATTCCCACAAAACTTGGATGTGAATGGACGCCGAGGGCAATTCTCCGCATTCTGCGAAATGAGAAATACTGTGGCGATCTCCTGCTGCAAAAGTCCTTCAGAGAGGATCACATTACAAAACGAAAAATCCGTAATGATGGGCAGTTACCGCAGTACTATGTGGAAGAAGCACATGAGCCGATTATTGATAAGGAGACCTTTCAATTGGTGCAGCAGCGTTTGGATGAGATGAAACATTTCAATCTCGCCAAAATGCCGAATGCAGTTTATCCGTTCTCCGGAAGGCTTCACTGCCCTCATTGCGGCAAGAACTATCGCAGAAAAACAACTGCAACCGGCATCGTCTGGATATGTTCCACTTACAACACTAAGGGTAAAAAATACTGCCCGACTGCAAAGCAGATTCCAGAAGAAAAGCTGTATGCTGCCTGCTGTGACGCACTTGGAATTTCTGATTTTGATGAAGATATTTTTCAATCTGAAATTCAGCAGATCATCGTTCTTGCACCGAATCAACTGGAGTTCATTTTCCACAACGGCGCAACGAAAACGGTGGAATGGCAAGATCGTTCACGCTCGGAAAGCTGGACGGATGAAATGCGGAAACAGGTCGGTCGGATTTCAAAAGAGAGGAGATGGCACCAATGCCCGTAGTAACCAAAATCCCCGCAAGGCTGCATCCTGCGACCTTTGTACCTCTTGAAAGCACAGCAAAACGCAAGGTTGCCGGCTATGCGAGAGTATCAACCGATTCTGAGGAACAACAGACATCCTACGCTGCACAGGTCAGTTATTACACGGATTACATTCAGAAACGCCTCGATTGGGATTTTGTTGGAGTGTACACGGATGAGGGTATTTCTGCAACAAATACTCGACATCGTGACGGCTTTAACCGCATGATTGCGGACGCTCTGGATGGGAAAATCGACCTCATTGTCACAAAGTCCGTCAGCCGATTCGCCCGAAATACTGTTGATTCTCTCACAACTGTCCGTAAGCTGAAGGAAAAAGGCGTTGAGGTATATTTCGAAAAGGAGAATATTTACACCTTAGATTCCAAGGGTGAGTTGCTCATCACGATCATGTCCTCTCTTGCACAGGAAGAAAGCCGTTCCATCTCTGAAAATGTCACCTGGGGACAGCGTAAAAGAATGGCAGATGGTAAGGTTTCGCTCCCCTACGGTCGATTTCTCGGCTATCGTAAGGGCGAGAACGGACTTCCTGAGATTGTACCGGAGGAGGCTGAAATTGTCCGTTTCATCTATCGCAGTTTTATGCACGGCAGTACGCCGCATCACATTGCAGAAACGCTGACGTTCAAAAATATACTGACACCTGGCGGCAAGGAAGTGTGGACGACCTCCACCATTGAGAGCATTCTCACCAATGAAAAATACAAGGGTTCGGCATTGCTGCAAAAGAAGTTTACCGTGGATTTCCTCACCAAAAAGACGAAAATCAACGAGGGTGAAGTACCGCAGTATTATGTGGAGGAGTCCCACCCTGCTATCATTCCGCCGGAAGAGTTTGAACTGGTGCAGGCGGAGTATCTACGCAGAAAGCGACTCGGCAGAAAGTACAACAGCAAGAGCATTTTCACAGCAAGGCTGATTTGTGAGTGCTGCGGTGGGTACTACGGCTCAAAGGTCTGGCACTCCACTAGCAAATACCGTCGTGTGATTTGGCAGTGCAACCACAAATTTCAGAACGGTGAAAAATGCACAACGCCGCATTTGTACGAGGAGCATATTAAGGACAAATTCATTCTGGCGATGAATCAGATTCTTGAAAACAAGGATGAGATCATTGAAAATTGCCTGCTGCTAAGTGAGCATTTCACGGTTTCCGATGATACTGCGATTGAAGCAGTGACACAGGAAATGGACGTTGTTGCAGAGCTGACACGGAATCTGATACAGCAAAATTCTGTGAAGCCGATGAAGCAGGAGCTTTACAAATCTGAATATGAAAAACTGGTGCAACGTTATGAGTCACTGAAAGCAAAACGTGATGCACTGGTTTCCAAAAAGGAAGCCATGGAAAGCAAGCTGAAATTCATCCTGCATTATGCCGAAACGCTGCGTGGACAGGATGTGATCAAAGAGTTTTCAGAAGACTTATGGCTGAAAGCAATTGATCATGTGACGATATGCAAGGACGGCGGTATGGTTTTCCTGTTTAAGGACGGGACGGAGATCGGGGTATGAAATGCATTCAGAATGGAGAGCCTTCAACAATAAAAGGCTCTCCATGTCTCACATCTTTAAAAAATACTCATGCACAGCCGCCGAATCATCCAGTTCAGGATGAAAGGCAAGGGCGAGCTGGTTATTTTCCCGTGCCGCTACTGTCTTGCCGTCAACCTCAGCAAGAATTTCTGCTGTCGATACATCTTCGATATACGGCGCTCTGATAAATGTCATGGGGATTTCTCCGATTCCTTTAAACTGTGCAGTAGTATGAAAGCTCCCGAGCTGCCTGCCATAGGCATTTCGTCTTGCGGTAATACCCATTGTGCCGATATGGACGGTATCATCTTCAGCAATGTGCTCTGCAAGAAGAATCAGACCTGCACAGGTGCCCATGACAGGCATCCCATCCAGGATCCTCTCACGAACAGGCTGCATCAGATCAAGCTCATGCAGCAGCTTTCCAATAACAGTACTTTCTCCGCCTGGAAGTATCAGACCATCAAAAGAACGCTCAATATCTCGTCTTTGCCTGATTTCAAAAGCCTCTGCGCCGCATTCGATGAGTTTCTTTTCATGTTCAATGAACGCTCCCTGCAGGGCAAGTACACCGATTTTCATTACTTGCCTCTTTCTGCCATCAGCAGGCTGATTTCGTCCTCGTTGATACCGACCATCGCTTCACCGAGGTCTTCTGAAAGCTCTGCAAGCATTTTGGAATCGTTGAAATTGGTCACCGCCTTGACGATTGCAGCGGCTCTCTTTTCGGGATTGCCGGATTTGAAAATACCTGAACCGACAAACACGCCCTCTGCACCAAGCTGCATCATCAGAACAGCATCCGCAGGTGTTGCCACACCACCTGCTGCAAAATTCACCACAGGGATTCTGCCGTTTTCATGCACATACTGCACCAGTTCATAGGGTACCTGCAGTACCTTTGCTTCGTTGAAAAGTTCATCCTCACTCATGGACTGAATCTTGCGGATTTCGCTGTTCATCATACGCATATGACGCACTGCCTGCACAATATCGCCTGTTCCGGGTTCGCCCTTTGTACGAATCATGGAAGCTCCTTCGTTAATTCTACGAAGTGCCTCTCCCAAATCCTTTGCACCACATACAAAGGGAACATTAAATTTTCTCTTGTTGATGTGGAATTTATCATCCGCAGGTGACAGTACCTCGCTTTCATCAATGTAGTCGATTTCAATCGCCTGTAAAATCTGTGCTTCCGCAAAATGACCGATTCTGCATTTTGCCATGACAGGGATTGAAACTGCATCCTGAATCCCCTTGATCATCTTCGGATCGCTCATACGGGATACACCGCCTGCTGCACGAATGTCAGCTGGAATGCGCTCCAGTGCCATTACAGCACAAGCACCTGCCGCTTCTGCAATTTTCGCCTGTTCAGGGGTAGTAACATCCATAATCACGCCGCCCTTGAGCATCTGTGCCAGTTCCTTATTCAGCTTATAACGATTCTGTTCCATAATATCTTCCTCCTGCTTGTATTTTTTCGGATTGTATGCTATAATGATAACACAGAAGTGGTTATATCACAATGTTCAATTCTGAAATATTTTATAAGGTCGGTCGTAATATGATTACATGCAATTTGAATATAAAAAGCAAAAAACCGCTGTATATTCAGCTATACAGCTTCATAAAGCAGGAGATCGAATCAGGAAATATCGGGTGTGGAGAGAAACTTCCATCAAAACGTGCATTGGCGGCTCATCTGAAAATCAGCGTTATTACGGTCGAAACTGCCTATGCACAGCTACTTGCGGAAGGATATATCATCTCTAAACCGGGCAGTGGTTTCTATGTTGAAAGTCTTGCAGAAACGGATAAGGTCAGTCCGCCTTCTGAAGTCATTGAAACGGCAACAGACACCACGCCAATCCAATATGACTTTCGCACAAACCGCATTGATACCTCGGATTTTCCCTTTTCCACATGGGCAAAGCTGTCTCGTGAGGTGCTCAGCGAACAGAGTTCCGATCTGCTCAACGCCTGCCATCATCAGGGGATATTGGCTCTGCGTAACGAGATCGCATCCTATCTCAAAGAATTTCGAGGAATGGCGGTTGATTCCGAACAGATCGTGGTCGGTGCGGGTTCAGAATATCTGACCGGACTCATCATTCAGCTTCTTGGCAGGGACAATGCTTATGGTGTGGAGAATCCCGGCTACAGCAAGATTTACGAAATATTCAGTGCCAACACATCGAGAGTTTTTCCCATTCCTATGGACGAAAAAGGGGCAAGTGCAGAGGCAATTTCAGGATTTGGTATCAATGTGCTGCACGTCACGCCCTCGCATCATTTTCCGCTTGGTATCGTGATGCCTGTCAGCCGTAGACAGGAACTTCTGCGGTGGGCAAATTCCCGTGAGGACAGGTATATCATCGAGGATGACTACGACAGCGAATTCCGCTATGCAGGCAGACCGATTCCGACTCTCCAGAGTATGGACAAAAACGGCATAGTCATCTACATGGGGACATTTACAAAAAGTCTCGCACCATCCATGCGAATCAGCTATATGGTGCTCCCGAAACAGCTTTGCGGAAGATTTACAGCACGTCTTGGCTTTTATTCCTGCACGGTTCCAGTATTTGAGCAGCTGACGCTTGCGAAATTCATGGAAAAAGGACACTTTGACAGGCATATCAGCCGCATGAAGAAAATCTACCGTCAGCGAAGGGATATTCTCTGCAAAAAAATCTCCGAGAGCAGACTCAGAGACTTCGTGAATATATCGGGTTGTGACGCAGGTATGCATTTGCTTTTGACGGTCGAAAATGGTATGAAGCAGAACGAACTTCTTGCCAGTGCAGCAAAAGAGGGCGTAAAGGTTTATGGTCTTTCGGAGTATTATTCCTTTCCTGTGGCGAATATGCCCGAAAATATTGTTGTTGCAGGCTTTTCAGGTCTGAATGAGCAGCAGCTTGTTATGGGGGCAGAGGCTCTCGAACGAGCGTGGATATAACGGAAATCAGGGGCGTGTAAAAACGCCCCTGATTTTTTTATTATTTTGAGCAAAGAAACGCTGAAAAACTCCAAAGAAACGGCTATTGAGGAAAGAAACGGCACTTATGCAAAGAAACGGTGAAAGACCAACGAAACGGTAAAATGCAACCCCCACCCCCTCCGTTTCTTTGCACTTTCATTCTGTTTCTTTGCTCTCTTATTTTTCTCCAAAGAAACGATAGGGGTAAAATCGCCCTCTGCCAAACAGGGCAGAAATAACGCAGATACGGCGTTTTTGGCATAAAGAAAAACGCAACGATTTTGTATCAATCGTTGCGTTTAGATGTGTCAAGGTGAACCAATTTGGATCATCTTAAATTGCTGTTATTATTATAGCATATTCGCTTGATCTTGTCAATATTTTTTATAATTTTATGTAGAGCTTGTTCTGAACAAGCAAAACAAGCTCTTATCATACTATTCGGTAGATTATCAGATTTTCATGGAACTAAACAATCAGATCCAGCACCTGCCGCAGATTCTTCTTGCCGAATGAAACCGCCTCTCCATCCACCACAAGGCACGGTACGCTCATGACATGATACTGCTCCCGCAGTTTCAGAAAATGATTTACATCGTAGACCTCGGCTGTCACGTTCGGATTTTCCGCAGCGATTTTCTGCACTGCCGTCACAAGCTCCGGGCACATCGTGCAGGAAAGCGTCACAAGCACCTGTATTTCCATGGGCTTTGTGATCCGTGCAATATCGGCTTTATCCTGTTCATCAATCGGCTGTCCCGGACCTGCGGCATTATACAGTCCCAGCACAAACGACGTAAACTCATGTCCGCCGGGTACACCATGGAACGCAAGCCCTGTTTCCGTGCCGTCCTCTTTACAGATGCGCACACAGGGGCGAAATTCCTCCGATTCCGCATTTTCTGCAAGCTGTACGGAAAGCTTGTCCGTGCGCTCTGCCATTGCTTCCACATATTCTTTCAGCTCTGTGGAAAGCGGCTGTTCATCGAGATACAGTTTCAGCACAAGGCTGCGTTCCATTTTCGAAAATACGGAATCAAGCTGCGCACAAACTTCTGCCGAGAAAAATCTGCTGTCCGAAACATGGGGTTTCTGTGCAGATGTCTCTGCTTTGGATCGCTTCGGAATTTCCGGGGTGATACCCGTTTTCTTCTGCATGGCAGCGGCGTATTTTTCCAGCTCCGTTGCCGCAATTGCACCATCACTGACTGCTGTTACCACCTGACGCAGATTCTTTTCACAGATGTCGCCAGCGGCGTACAGACCTTCGATATTGGTCTTGCGGTTGCTGTCCGTGATGACATAACCATATTCATTGAGCTTCACAATATCCTGAATCAGTGCCGTTTCCGGCTCATAGCCTGCGAACACAAACACACCGAAGGTATTGCCCTCATCCGCATGGTACTCCGTCACCTCGCCCGTTGCATTATTACGGTATCGGATGGTTCTGAGAGCAGTATCACCCGAAACGGATTCCACCTCAGTTTCATATAGGACGGTGATCTTCGGGTGATTTCTGGCTTCATCGGCAACTGCTTTCGCACAGGTGAAATCCTCCTCACGGACGAGGATGGTGACATGCTTTGCGTATTTGGTCAGGAACACACTTTCCTCTGCTGCTGCAAAGCCGCCGCCCACAACAAAGATCTCCTTGCCCGTGAAAAATTCGCCGTCACAGGTCGCACAATAGGCAACGCCGTGACCACGGAATTCCGCTTCGCCCGCAAAGCCGATCATCCTCGGATGCGCACCCGTTGCGACGATGATACCGAAACACTGCACCTCGCCCTTTGTGGTGAGAACTGTCTTGATGTCCCCATCCGGTGCAAGGCTCGTGACTTCCGCAAGCAGAAATTCCGCCCCGAAGTCCTCCGCCTGACGCCGCATGGTTTCTGTCAGCTCCGCACCGCTTGCAAGTCCTACGCCGGGGTAATTCACTACCTCGGATGTGATGGTGATCTGACCGCCGAACTGTTCCTTTTCAATGACAAGCACCCTGTATCTCGCTCGTGCAAGATACAGGGCAGCAGTCAATCCCGCAGGACCGCCGCCGACAATCACAGCGTCATAAAGTTTCTCATTACGCATTACAGCTGACCTACCAGATCGAGACTGGGTTTCAGGGTTTCCGCGCCGGGCTGCCATTTCGCCGGACAAACCTGATCACCGTGTGCGGCAACAAACTGACAAGCCTGCAGCTTACGGAACAGCTCGTCCGCATTTCTGCCAACGTTGCCGGAGCTTACCTCATAAGCAACAATCTTACCCTCGGGGTTTACGATAAAGCTGCCACGCTCGGCAAGGCCATCGGATTCGATATACACCTCAAAATCTCTGGACAGTGCGTGCGTAGGATCTGCAAGCATCACATAATTGATCTTTTTGATTCGTTCAGATACATCATACCACGCCTTGTGCACAAAATGCGTATCGGTCGAAACGGAGTAGATCTCGCAGCCTGCGCCCTGAAAATCAGCATATTTATCGGCAAGATCCTCCAGCTCTGTGGGACACACAAAGGTGAAATCCGCAGGATAGAAAAAGAACACGCTCCACTTGCCCAGCACGTCCTTCTTGGTGACAGTTCTGCATTCACCCTTATGGAATGCCATTACGGTGAAATCGGAAATTTCCTTATTGATCATTGACATCATTCTGATCTCCTTTCATTTTTCGGGATTGCAAAAACAATCAGCCGGCTGGAAATATGATTTCCATTCCGGCTGAAAATATTCCTATAGTTCTGTTTTCCACATGCCATGGAGATTGCAGTAGGCATACACTGCGACAGGCGTTTCCTCCAGCAGTGCAAAGCTGACAACAGGCTCACCGCCCTGTTTCAGACATTTTCTCTGACCGCCCCGATCTGTCTGGAGATACACCCATGTGATGCTGTGTTCCTCCGTCATGGGATGAGAAATAGAACCGACATTAACCTTGACGGTATTACCCTCCACTTTTACAATTGGCGTGTGCTTCTCGGCACTTGCATCAGCTGACGGCGCAAGCTGTTTCATCTTCTCTCCGCAGCAGCGCAGAGATTTGCCTGCATCGTGAATCATTCCGACAATATTGCCGCAATGCTCGCAAATATAGAATCTGTTTTCGTTCATGAATTTTCCTCCTGTTGATTGATAGCATTATTTTTTCCCGATTTTGAGAAATCATGCACGATCACCCGCACCGATTTCTGGAAGCTTTCATCTCCCCACAAGCTAGCTTCTCCCCTACATTTCCAGACGGCTGTGTGGTGAAGTCAGTGGAAACCAAATACAGGATGCTGACATGCTCCATAAGAATGCGGCAGACCGCTGATCTACGAAGCAACCAGCACCCCGTTCCTCGTCTGATAGAATCGTACGATCCCGTGGATATTCGGATATTCGGCACTGCCTTTCAGCTCTGCCGATACATGGGGCGGCTGCATCAGCATAGCAGCGTAATTTCGGAAATTTCTGTCCATGATATCACCTCTGATTTATGATATACCTGCCATTGTATGTGCGTGAGAAGGCTGCGAAACCGCAGCCTTCTATTCTATTCAGCAATATATTCATTTGTTGGTGGCAGGCACATATGCCCCCTGCACACATAGTAGGTGGTCTTGTTATTCAGCAATGGATACCTCTTACTTTCCTGCACCATCGAAACATTCGCAAAAAACGGTAGCTTCATACGAATTTCCGACAAATCCGATTTATCATCCAGAACAATCGTCACACGCTCCGGCGGATTTTCAAACAAGAGCTTTGCCAGCATAAATAAACTGTGACCAGCCGGGTAATCTGCTGCCTGTGCAGACAGAAAAGCGCTCTGTTTTTCCGCAAGCTCTCTGTACTTTTCTTCCTCCGTCAGCTGATACAGTCTCACGAAATTGTATTCCATCACGGAATTACCGCTTGGAATTGCTCCATCGTAGGTTTCCTTCGGGTTCATGAAAAGCTTGGAGTTACCGGTTTCACAGAGGAAGAACCCGCCGTTTTCATCCGCAAAACATTTCACCGCTTCACCGCAAAACTCCCCTGCTTTAGTCAGATAGCTGCTGTCCAACGTGGAATTGTAGAGTTCCATCAGCGCAGAAACATAGTACGCATAATCATCCAGAAACGCCTTGTCAGAGTGCTTTCCGTCACGGAAGCTTGTGTAGAGCTGCAAGCCATCGCACTGATTCTGTTCCAGAAATTGCTGTGCATTCTGTGCCGCTTGAAGATACTTTTTATTGCCTGTAACTCTGTGCAGCATCGCCATTGCCGCAATCATCATTGCATTCCATGAAAGCAGGATCTTGTCATCCAGATGCAGGCTTGTGCGCTCTCTGCGGTAGTCATAGAGCTTTCGTTTTTCATCGGAAAAGTCCGATTGCAAGTCATTACTTTTCAGCAAATTCGGAATGTTCACACCCTCAAAATTGCCATCCGCAGTGATGTCAAAAACCTCTGCAAAACGCTGTCCCCCATCACCCAGCACTTCCAGAATTTCAGCCAGCGAAAAGGTATAGAATTTCCCCTCCACGCCCTCGCTATCCGCATCCTGCGCACTGTAGAATCCGCCCTCCGGAGAGGCCATTTCACGCAGTACATAGTCAGCTGTTTCCTTTGCAGTATCGAGATAAACCGGATTCTTTGTCATGCTGTATGCCGCAGAATACGCCATGATCAGCAGGGCATTGTCATAGAGCATTTTCTCAAAATGGGGTGCAAGGAAATACTTGTCCGTGGAGTACCTCGAAAAGCCGCCGCCGATGTGGTCGAATATACCGCCTTTTCTCATTTGAAGCAGCGTTTTCTCCGCCATCTGCATGGCATCGGAATCCAGATTCTGGCTTGCATACAGCATCAGAAAGAGCAGGTTGTGTGGTGTGGGGAATTTCGGTGCACGACCGAAACCGCCATGCATACTGTCAAAGCTGCGCTGAAAATGCTGTACTGCAGCTTCAATCAGATTTTCGCTGCCGGTGTTCGATGAGGAGAATTCAGACTTTTTCAAATGTGAAATGATCTCCTCTGCCGATTCCAGAAGCTCCGCCTTTTTGGTACTCCACAGCTCCGCAATCGTTCGCAGCAAATCTGAAAAGCCCGGCATTCCGTAGCGTGACTGCACTGGGAAATATGTCCCTGCAAAAAACGGTTTCTTGTCCCAAGTCATGAAAATACTCGTCGGCCAGCCGCCGCTGCCCGTGAACGCCTGACACACCGCCATATACACGCTGTCGATGTCGGGGCGTTCCTCACGGTCAACCTTAATGGAGATAAAGTGTTTGTTGAGGATTTCAGCCGTTTTCTCATCCTCGAAGCTCTCATGCGCCATCACATGGCACCAATGGCAGGTGCTGTAGCCGATGCTCAGGAAGATCGGCTTATTTTCCTTTTTGGCTGTTTCAAAAGCTTCGTCACACCACATATACCAGTTAACAGGATTTTCTGCGTGTTGTAACAAATACGGACTTGTTGATTTTTTCAGTTGATTGCTCATCGTATCCTCCTATTTTCCGTTTGCAGGATTATTCAGAACCCTGCCGTCCTCAGCAAAGCGTGAGCCATGGCAAGCACAATCCCACGAATGCTCAGCACTGTTCCAATGCAGCGCACAGCCCAGATGCGGACAGCGTTTTCCTGTAAAGGATAGTAGATTTGTCACAAACTCAAAGCCATTTATAAAAAGCTGTGGCTTTAAAATACTCCTTGAGGGACTAAAAATATCCGCATATTCGTTTCGCTTTCCCTGCACCAGATCCGAAAGCAAAAGTGCTGAGAGCATTGCCCCTGTCATACCCCACTTATTGAAACCGGTCGCCGTGAAAAGCTGTGACGTTCTACTTGAATAGTGTCCGATATATGGTACATCATCCAGGCTCATACTATCCTGTGCCGCCCAGCTACAATACTCCTTTGCAGTCGGATAGTACTGCTCTGCGAAATGCCGCAGTTCCGTCCAGTTGCCGCCTTTTTTGCCAGTGCGATGACCTCCTCCGCCGAGAAGGAGATACTTCCCGTAATTGCGGAAAGAAAGTCCTGTTCTGCTTTCGTCAACGTACATACCGCCCACATCCTGTGCGTTTTCAAGTGCCAGTACATACGAACGGTGCTGGTAGAGCTTGAGAAAATAACTGCCGTGCTTGTTGATAAACGGAAAATGCGTTCCGACAACCACCGTTTTTGCTGTGATGTTCCCACAGTCCGTCACCGCCATTTTTCCACGCATTTCCTGCACAAAGGTGTTCTCATAAATGGGCAGATCCTTTGCAATGACGGATAGGAATTTCAGCGGATGGAACTGCGCCTGATCGGGGAACATCACCGCCCCTGCTGTCTGAAACGGCAGCGGCAGTTTTTCACAAAAAGTTGCAGAATGGCCTATTTTCGCAAGTGTCTCCATCTCCTGTTCCAACAATCTCCTGTCACCAAGGGAATAGATATAGTTGTCCTTTCGCTCGTAATCACAGTCGATGTTTTCGCAAAGCTCCGCATGTTTTTTGAAGGCAAGTCGGTTTGCTTCAAGGTATTTTCGTGCAGTTTCAACTCCGCCGCTTTTGAGAATTTTGTGATAGATCAGCCCATGCTGATAAGTGATTTTCGCCGTGGTATGTCCAGTTGTCCCTTGACATATCTTCCGCTTCTCTACGAGAATACAGTCCACGCCGTTCTGTTTCAGAAAATATGCTGTCAGAATACCCGCAATGCCGCCACCGATGATAAGGACATCCGTTTTTACATTCCCGTCAAGCTTCGGAAATGATGGTAACTGCACGCTCTTTTGCCAGATTGATTCCATAATGCCTCCTGTGTAAAACGCCGTCCGATTGAATTCAGACGGCGTGTATTCTTATAGATCCTGCAAGTCCGCAGCGGTCAGGTCGTTCTCCACATTATCCCTCGCAAGGTCGTTGTCAATGACCGCATAAGCATCGGAAATCGGCTTTTCCTGCGAGAAAGGCTTTGTGTGGTACACCTTCTGTGCAGGCGGTTTTGTCCCCGCAATGATGGGGTTTGCGTGCACCTTTCCGTGCTTTGCCTTCCCCTGAATTTTGGGGACTGCCGCTGCTGTATTCTTCGGCTGTGTGTGCGTCCAATCCGGACGGTTCATGCCCTGTTTTGCCATGTTCATCACCTCGGGAGTAGTATGTGAGGGTTTTGTTGAATTATGTATATCACGAATACCCGATGTCATACTAAATCTGAAAACAGAGAAAACTGGAGGAAATCCGATGCAAAAGGATTATTTCAAGGGCTGGTATTTCAAATGCAGCAACGATACACAGACAATTGCTTTTATTCCTGCCTTTCATCGCAGCGGTCACAATGAGACAGCTTCCCTGCAGATTATCACGGACGATGCAGCTTTCAATCTTACCTTTGATTTTCTGGAATATCAGGAGGAACCACTGTCTGTCCGCATCGGTGACAACGTGTTTTCTGAGAAAGGCATTCGGCTGAACATCCGGACGGACAAGATTACGGCACACGGAACACTTCGTTTCGGGAAACTTTCACCACTTCTCTATGACATCATGGGACCGTTTCAGTTTGTGCCGTTCATGCAATGCAGGCACAGCGTTTTCAGCATGGGTCATCGAGTAGACGGACAGCTTACCATTAACGGACAGGTATATCATTTTCAGAATGGTCTGGGCTATATTGAGGGTGATTGCGGCACTTCGTTTCCGGAGCGATACATCTGGACGCAATGCAGCTTTCCGTCAGGTTCCCTGATGCTGTCCGTGGCGGATATTCCGCTGTACGGTCTGCATTTTACCGGAATCATCGGTGTTGTTATGCTGAACGGAAAAGAGCACCGCATTGCCACCTATCTCAGTGCGAAGGTGCAGCATATCGGAAAGAATACCGTTACTGTCCGACAGGGAGAATATACACTAACCGCAAAACTGCTTGCAAAGAATTCGCATCCCCTCCTTGCGCCGGATCACGGAAATATGAGCCGCACCATTCACGAAAGTGCATCCTGCAGTGCTTGCTATCGGTTTTCGCACAAAGGACAGACGCTGTGTGAGTTTACAAGTGACAGGGCGAGTTTTGAGTTTGAGTATCAGTGAAAAGAGCTTGCCGAATCAGGGTAAGCTCTTCTCTATCAACTGGTGATGTATCAGACTTTTTTCTATACATTCTTCACTTTATGTTCATCTATTTCCGTATATGTTATAATTCTTTCATTTTGATGATAGAAAGCATTACTTACAATTGCTTCACTTGTAAACATCACTTCTGTAACAGACCAATCTCCACTCTGAAGTGCGAAATGAGCTATTACATCATCAATATGCTCTTTTACCCATTTTGCTCTGCGTTTGTGTTTCGTCATATAACAGGGATGATCTCCGTCTACAAAGATTCTTTTATATTCCTGATCCATTTCATAAGGATTCTTTGCAAAAGAAAAGTCCTTTACTTCCCCAACAACAATTTTATATTTTTCCGGTACAATATAGAAAACATCAATATCCCCTAGTACATTTCCATCGCTATCTAATATCTTCTTACCATTGATTTTGGACAGCTTTTCTCTTACTATCAAGCCATCGATTGATTCTAGTTTCCTAGCAACTAAAGAATTGAATTCGTTGCCTCGTTTATCGCTCAACTTGCCGATCAAATTCTTCAATTTATCCTTTCGTGCCTTAAACTTACCTTCTACAATGAGATCCAAAGTATATCGCCACATATGATGAAGCTGCCTGTTTCCCCAAATTAAATCTGTGCCATACTGAATGATCGGTCTGCGAGTAAACGATAATTCTCTATTAAACCTCCACGGATACACATCTAACTTGCTATATGGCTTTGGGGGCGTGAGGAAATCACTTCTCTGTGATAGTGAAATCTGATCAAGAATTTTTGTAACTTTTTCATAGGAAATACTGGTTCTTTTTACAATTTCGTTCTCTACAACCGAACGAGATTTTCGTTTAACTTCACCCTTTATCTCATCACCAATACTGCTCAATGCAAATATGCATTGTAAAAAACATTGGAATGAATAACCATACTCATCAAGAAATGCTTCATCAAGTGTTTCATCATACTCGCTCAACAAACTTATGGGAGAGTACATTTCAAGCATGTGATTTGAAAGATGATGAAGTTTGCTTGTTCTTGCTGAAACATTAATACTTAACAGATAATTACTTTCATCTCGTTTCATGCCTATTCTTCCGGATTTTAAGAAAGTAATAGGTGTACTAAAAATATGATAGTAAAACAAATCATTTCTGTAAGCCCAATCAACAATCAAGCTACATATTGCCAGAATTCTTTCATATTGGATCAAACCTAGTACTTTCTCACCACTAGGTGGAACTGCTGCAATGTATTCAGCCAAAAACTTTAATGCAACAGACGCCTTATTCGTTTCATTGTACTGAATAAAAAGCTGATCAGCGTGTTCAGGATAACATGCCATATCGTACGCATATCTACTATGCGTACGCATTATGCAAAACATTACTGTTTCTAAATCCAAACAGACGGTTTCATACACGCCTTCCGATTTAATTGAAGCTACTTCTGCTTGTAAAAGAGAATAGAGGTACCCAACAACTTTATTTGCTAAACTTGCTCTTTGATTATCAGGTACAATACCATAGTCGTATTCTGGCAAATTCAAAAAATGTCTGCCAATTTCGTCAAGAAGTTTATTTTCTTCCTCTGCAGAAATGACAGGAGAATTTCTATTAATTGGAAGAAGATGAGGAGATTTATCAGCATCAATTTTATAGAATTTCTTTTTTATCGGATCAGAGAAAACATTTTCTATACTTCTCCAATCTGCACATTGCAAACTTTGTTTCTCAATCTCTTGAATAAGCGAAAATATCATATCTCTCTCAATAGAATTCGTTTCCCCTCCCAAAAGACAATATGCTTTAGCTGAGCATATCAGTTCAATATTCATATCCGAATGCTCATACTTCAGATAATTTTCAATACTATCATTTTCTTCGGGCAAGCCAAAATAATCGCTAAATGGAGGAGTCATTTTTATCCGAATACAAAGGGTAGTATCGCAGAACTCCATGCTGTTAATCACTTGCTTACATTCAGCCAACCAGTAAGATATTGCATCAGATAATGCAAAATAGATTTCAGCTTCTTCGCGGCATCTAATCTGTTCGCATGTAATCCATATATTTATTTTTTCAAATTTAACGACACATTCTGGAATTTCTCTGTGTTTAGAAATTTTAGTGTATATTTTTCGTAATGGATCACTTAATTCTATTTCTGCAAGATGTATATTGTCATGCCATTCTATAAGGTGTCTGTCTTCAGCTTTAATTGCTTTTATTACATAATCAAGCGAATCTCCAATTCCGCAATACATAAATGTATTATTTGAACTATATTCATCAGAAAAGTAAAATGAATAATCATAATCTGTATACAAAGCAATGTAATTTAACTCACTGGCCAACATTGGTGGAAAGAAAGAAAAAGCATTTTGTTTGGCGTCAATATATTTAGGAATGAAATTGTTTCTTTTATTTTCATTTATTGATATACATTGAAGTTCAAACGGCGAAAGGCTTATTGTTCGCTCAATTTCGTCTGCACAAGCATCACTGTAGATTCTTCGCCCAAAGGAATTAAGAATTACTATCTGATATGTATTGTCCTTAGATGCTAACGGTAATTGTGATGTGAAATACTGCATACGAGTATATGTTGTAAGATCATCGTTTTTCTGCCTAGCACTTCCAAACAGAGAATTATCACAATAATCTTCTCCTGAATCACAAACAAAATGAACAAACAATAACCTATCATTTCCTACAGAAAGTATTTTTTCTTTTCTGCACTCATCATTGATTAATTCTATTGCATATTCAGATTCTTTGATTTTTAAATGTCCAAGCTTTTTTAAAGATTCCTGACATTTTTTCCATACCTCATTATTGTATTCATCTATCCACTGTTTTTTAATTCCGTAATACTCTGACAAAACCACAAGCTGATGAATCAAAAATGAAACAAGTATTGATGGATTCAAAATGACTACTGTATCATCATTCGCTTTTAGAAATGGGTGTGCAAAAAAATTCTGGCAATCATTTATCACTATACTGTTCAAATCACTTTCACTGAAATCCGAAAATAAAACGGAATGTAATGAAGCATCTTCAATCATAGATTTGATAACTGCAAAAGGGAATTTAACACAGCTTTTAAGTACTTCCATCTGGGATGCATCTGGAATTTTTATTTGTTCAACTTCAACACGTTCTATAGTATCTATGTTATAATTTAGCTTTTTTGAAATCATATCAGAAATATATAAAATAAAGTTAATTAGCTGATGTGCCTTCTTTGTAAACTCTGGATGAAACTCAACACTTCTCAAACATAATACATCCAAAAAGCTCTGCAAACAATAAGCTGGCGAATAATTTATGCCTGGAAATATCCAGTAGTTTCCATAATAGCGTACTCTCTCTATAAAAGGGTTTTCTGCAGGGTCAATCATCTGAGAAATACAGAATTGGTTTAGCCTAGTTATAATTGCACGAAATCTACCACTGCTCATTTTAGCTACACCTGAATATTCGTTTCTTTCTCTTGAAAGAATTCCTGCAACGAGAACATCAAATAAAATACTTTTGTTCTGATTTTCAATCAGCAAATTCAATGCCGAAAGTCGGGCGATAAAATCAAAAACATCATATTTGACAATCTCATCAACAATTGTTCTCAGTTTATTTTGATCTTCAGTTGAATTTTTCATTAACGCCATCTGCTTGAATGCAGAAAAGGCATCTTCATAATCAGAAAAGCTGTCCATCCAAACAACTCCCTCCTTCTAATATCACTTATTATAAGTATACCACCTTATTCATCACATTGCAACGAAGAACATATTTTCTCGCCATGCTATTCGAATGGTTCTATTTATGTATCAGTTACAGATCGCAGCAAAAGAAATCTGTAACCATAATTTAAAGTGTCGCAATGAAGCATTCACCATCTTATTTCCTGTTGAGAATCTCCCTCAACATCCCATCCACTATCTTCACCACAAGATAGTCATACAACTCCTCCGCAGAAGAGATGAGATACGCCTCAATTTCGCCATTCGCCGGAATCCCAAAGAACAGCTCACCGTTCTCGTCACGCTTATAAAGAAAATCACGGATGATGCCGTACTCGTCCACCATTGTGATTTCCAGCATTGTGATCAGATCCTTCTGATAATCACAGCCATTGAACAGCTCGGTTTTCTTCTCATCGGTAAGCTCCGGATGAGCTGCGCAGAATTTTCTTGTTTCTGAAATTGCACTTGAAATTGTTGTAATCATGCTCACAAATGTTGTCTTTGAAATCATCATATCACTACCTCCATCGCAGTCAGTTTACACCATGTTCATACCCTCATCAAGTTCTTCATCCATTTCTTCAGCAGAGCAGATTTCCACATATTCTCCAAGAATGTTCAAAGCCTCCGAATAACTTCCGGAGGCTGTCACTCTGCTCTGCATTTCCTGTGCTTGTTCTCTCATGTCGTTTTCACGGAGCGTCCTGCTTGCTATCCCAAGCAAGCAGAAGATATTGCCGTCTGACCCGATAAGCGGACATTTTGGTTTCTCACTCATTGCTGTAATACTCCTCCATCATCCTGCAATATTCCTTTTCCTCGCATTCGATATAGTCCTTGACAAGCTGTTCAGCTTCGTGAATATCGTTTGCGAGAATCTCATAGCCGACAGCAATAGAAAAAGTGTCAATCTCCACCTTTTCCGCATCGCTGTCGAATACCTCCACAGTAAATCCCTCACACTGCACCTCTCTGCCGTCCTTATCAGTTCTGGTCAGCGTCGCAGGTGTCATCTTCACATAAAATCCTTTGTACAGCATATTATCACTCCATTCTCAACTGCATATCGTCTGTTTCTTCCATATCTTCCTCAATATCCTCATCTTCCTGAGCCTGCCCTTGAACATACTGCACCGCACGTTCAAGGGCTGCTCTCAGATATGAGGTGTCCATACCGTTGGCTTCATAACCCTGCTTGATGCCGTTGTAGTACACCGGACTCGGCGGAGCAATTTCACCGCAATTCATGAGATACGCCATACCTTCACGGATTTTGCCGTCAACTTCTACTTCAAAAAGTTCCTTGCGGTACATCCGAGGGAATCCCTCGTAACGATCAAGGCTGAGTTCATCTCTCTGGTCAATCTCCCAGAGCAGAACAGGAACCTCTGCACCTTCCTTCGGAACAATGGTTGCCACACCTCTGAATTCCAGTTCGTAATCCGGAATCATTCTTGTTCCCACAACCTTGGAGTTGGGACAACGATATGCCATCTGCTCCAGATTGATGTTACTGCCATAGGCAATATATAAGCGTTTGTATTTCATAGTGATCTGTCCTTTCCTTTACATTGACATTGCCATGCCTTCATCTTCGGTTTCTTCAAAATCGTCACAATCGCTCACAGCGGCCTCCAAGTTTTCATCGGGTGTTTCCCCGACTTCCTGCCTGTCATCGCACACGGTGGCAACACGCTGCTCACGGGCGGCAATTCGTTCTTGCTTCAGCCTTTCCCGCTGTGCGATTGCATCTTCGGGATGCCTCCACGCAATATTGCCGCTGAGATGCTTGAGCAAGTGCTTTCGGCAATTCTTGAATTCGTCACCAATAAGTCCCAGATTCAGAAGCCACACTCGGAAGCTGTACCGCATATTATCACTGTGTGACACGCTCGGTGAGCAGTACTTCTTGGTCATTGCTGCATTGCTGATCGCAAGGGCAAGTACAATCTGCGCCCTGACCTCACCTGCGTGGAGCGAGGCATTACAGCAACGAATCTCATAATGCCCATGCTGAAAGAAACTGTGTAAATTAAGCGCTTTGTACCGAGATCCTGAGTAGTGAATGTATTGCTCGTTCATATTTCCTCGATACCATAGTTCCTTGATTTTCTCCATTGTTTTCGGCTTTTTCCGATTCAGTTCCTCGACAAACCGCTTGTCTACTTTTGCACAGTATCCTTCTCTTGCGGAAGATACTTGCAATGCGTCCCACAGGAAATCCTCCTTACTTGCAAAAATATTTACAAGATTTCGGATCTGCTGCGGTGTATAATCGTCAGCTGAGATGTGTAGGTGCGTTCCGCATCGATATTCAGGACTGCACCGACCTTTTTCGTGCCGTAAGGCTCGGATGACTTCCTGCAAAAGCGGAATGTCCTCATACCCAAGCACGGGGGAATTCAATTCCACCTTGTATGAATCCGAGGCAGGATTGCCTTTCGAATCCACACTGATAATACTGCTGTCATAAACGATTGACCAGGTTCTGCCTGCACTGTCCTCGACTGTGTATTTATCATAGCTGCCGCCCACATGATTCGGAGAACCGCCGAGCACCTTTGCAATGGCTTTTGCTGCCTGACAGCGAGTGAGTCCTGTCATTTCGATTTCAATGCCAAAATTTCTCTGACGGATGCCGTCAAAATTTCCTGCCAAATTAACACCTCCAAATGAAAACGGCCTGCGTCTGCAAGCCGTTTGATTCGTTATTTTTCAATCTCTGCCCTGACCTCATAGCCGCCCTTGAAGATAATCAGCAGTTCTGTCTTGCTCATCACCTTGACGCACTCGATCAGCTTTCGGATCAATACATCATCAAAGGCTTTCAGCTCGAATTTTTCGTTTTCGATCTCTGCAAGTGTACTTTGAATCTGATTCTGCGTTGTGCTGTCCGTATTTGCCTGTGCTTTCAGTGAGAGGAGCTTTTCGCTGAGCTGTGTTTCTTCCTCATACAGTTTTGCAAACTCACTGTCCAGCTTATCCTCATCGCAGGCACCGCTTGTAATCAGTCCAATCAGATCACTTCGGGCAATATCAATTTCCTTGAGCCGTTTTTCGATTGCCTGTATCTCACTCTGCCCAAGTCCTGTAAGCACCGACTCCACATTGTTTTTTAGAATCCTTGCCACATCCTCACGGCAGTCGTAATACTCATTGATCGCTTTCACAATGGCTCTGTGCAGCGGTTCTTCGTGTATGGTCGGTGAGCTTTTGCAGTATTTACTTCCATGCTCCAATCGGCTCACACATCGCCACACGGGGCGTTTTTCTCCTGTCTGCGTCCACACGGCTCGTCGGTATGGTGTGCCGCATTCTCCGCAGATGAGCAGTTCTGTCAGTGCATATTTGCTTGAGTACTTGCCTTGTTCAGTAATACCCTTGCTGGTCGCTTTACGCTTGGATTTTCGCCTTGCAAGCTCCTGCTGCACAAGGTTGTATGTGATACGGTCAATGATAGGCTCATGGTGGTCGGAAACAAGGTACATGGTGCGTTCTCCGTGGTTCACTGCCTTTTTGTGCGTGATGCAGTCCACCGTGTAAGTTTTCTGCAGCAGGACATCTCCCACATATTTTTCGTTATGCAGAATTTTCCGCACCATTCCTGAATTCCATGTAAGATCGCCTGAAACAGTCGGTCGTTCCTTTGCAATCAGTGCGTCCGCAATTTTCTGTGTGGATAATCCGTCGAGGAACAGCTTGAAGATCAATTTCACCGTTTCCGCTTCATCAGGAACAATCTCCGGCTTGGCATCCGCACCCTTACGATAGCCCAGCAGGTTTCGGTACTGAATTCTTGCCTTACCTTCACGGAATGCCATCTGTACGCCGAGTGAAACATTCTTTGAAATCGACTCACTTTCTGCCTGAGCAAATGAGCCGTACAGGGCAATCATAAATTCCGAGGTCATGGTGAGCGTGTTGATATTCTCTTTTTCAAATATGACGCCAATGCCAAGATCCTTCAGCTGTCGCACATATTCCAAGCAGTCCACCGTATTTCGTGCGAATCTTGAAATTGACTTTGTGATCACAAGGTCAATTTTCTTTCGCTTGCACATCCGTATCATGCGATTGAATTCGGTTCGCTTCTTGGTCTGTGTACCGCTGATGCCTTCGTCGGCGAATATACCAGCAAGTGTCCATTCTTTCTTTTTGTTGATGAGGTCGGTGTAGTAGTCAATCTGCACCTGATAGCTGTTCTGCTGTTCTTCCATTTCAGTCGATACTCGGCAATATGCCGCTACTCGTATCTGATGGTGCTGGCTTTGATGTTCAGCCGTCTGCGGTCGTGCAGGAATCACTCTGACATTCGATGCTGTGGTCATGGGGAACACTCCTCTCTGTGGTATTTTTGATGATTGTGCCGTTAATGAATTTCACCTCAACGGTACAAAAATGGCTTACCAGAATCTGCGAAACGCAGGACTTCAGTAAGCCAATATCTAAAGTATTCAATTGTGAACGCTCTGCAAGAAGAAATTTCAGCAGCTCCGTTTTCTGCGGAGCATCACTGTATGTACAGCAGGCATATTTCATTTCTGCAAGGTGGAGAATTTCTGCCTTTGTTCGGTCATAATCAATCTGATTGCTATCCATCATACGATGGATTTCATTCTGCTGTCTGGTGATTTCACTGTTGGGATTATAGCTGCTGACCTCACCGCCGGATTCCAGCAGACTTAGGTTTGCAATTACAGCATTCAACACATTCAGAACCACACCGATGAGCATCTGGTCTGTCATGCGGTATTCGAATCTGTAGCAGCCCTCATTTCTGCAGTCCCACTTCTCACTTCGGCTACATCCGCCCATTCGGGAGAGTCTGTGTCCGCATTCCTTGCAGACGGTCAGCTTTCGGATTTCCTGCAAGTCCTCGGAGATCATGCAGAGAGATTTTGCCTTGCAGAGCTTCTTCTCGTTGGCTGCACGGAAGGTTTGCTCGTCAATGAGCTGTGGGTACTTGTCCGTACCCAGATATTTCTCATTTTCAAGAATCCGCTTCACCATGTGCTTGTTCCATACCGCACCGTCACTGTAAGGAACATCCATCTGTTTTGCAATCTCCAGCAGGCTTTTGCCTATGAGATATTCGCTGAATATTGTAATAACCGCTAATACCTCTTGGGGATTGGCTGTAATTTCACCGTTCTGCATCATATATCCGAATGGGATTGTTCGGTTTCTTGCCATATTCTTCTCCCCCTTTAGCTTACAATCATACCACAACTTTCTGCGGAAATCCAGTCAGCAATGGCAATAAAAAGCACTTGTGATTTTTGGTCACAAGTGCTATATCCAATTCAATTAAATAATCCTGACTGCAGGATGTTTTCTAATGTTGCAATTGCCTGCTGATATGAGACATCCTCGAATAACAACGGCTTAGTTATTTGCTCATAGTCATCCTCATAAACTTTATCCGATATAATCTGACGAAGAACATCGCCAGCCTTAACACCGTCCTGAACTGAAAGGCTCATCTTGTGGGGCTTTCGTTCTTCTGCTACTGAAACAGCCAATTCTTTCAGCGATTCATTTACCTCTACAATCCCTGACAGCTTATAGATATCATAAATATGTCTGGAATGTTCAGCGGTAGTTCCCAGCAGATAATAATCCGCTAACGCATAAATCTTATCAATCATTGTACGTTCCGCAGTCTGAACATTCAGTTCAAAAGGATGCAAGTCATATTGATTGACATACTCATCAAATCCATTCTGCGTAAGAAACTGATATATCAAGCTATCCGCTTTCATTTTTCGTGTCGGATATGCCCTTTGATAGATTGCAGTTTCTACAATCAGCTGTTCTTTCAGATAATCCGCAGATACTGATGACGGATAATCAATCATATATCGGTTATATTCCCTGCGGCTGCGGACATCTTCGGGATTTGTCAACTGGAACTCCAGTTCTTCTATCACCTGTATGATTGCACTTTTCATGCGCTTTCTCTGGCTTTCAGACGGCTTTTTGTCCGCCTGCAAATTCAAATCAATATCCTCGGAAAATCTCTGTATGACATGATAGCATTTAGAAAGCGACGTTCCGCCCTTAAACACAATCTCCGGCATAACCTCTGTAAGTCTTTTCAGAAATAGCGTTACATAATAATCCTTCTCAACAATTTCAGCTTTTACGCCAAGATAGGAAGAAGTACGCAGAATCATCTGCTCAAACATCTGTTTATCATGATGTAACATAGTATATCACACCGCTTTCTACTAGATTTCTCATTACACGATCCGGAAAGAAAGGTGCATATTCCGTCACAAGCTGTCTTGTAATATTCATTTTCTGCATCCAATCCCTTAGTATCTCTTTTCTTTCCTCATCAAAATATCCAGCCGCTGCACTGTTCATCATTTCAAGAAATTGCAGTACCGAACTATTCTGATTCGTAATCTTTACTCGTGCCTTTCTGAGAATTACTTCCTGAGATCCTACCTTAACTCTGCGAAGCTTGGAGTTCTCGTTATTCGTTTGAATTTCCGGAACATTTGACATCTGCGTAGAAAGTCCGATGCGCTGAAACGCTGTGATTCCGGTATAAAAACCGATTCGTTCTCCGTTTTCGGTCAGATATTTCCGTTCGATCACCTTGTTGGGATTCAGCACACTATTCCCAAACGGTGTTGTTTGTGGGATATAATAGATTCCTCTTTCATAGCGTATGAGCTGACCGGTTTCACAAAGTCTTGTAAGCTCTTTGGCAATCCATATTTTAGAATACTCTTTATATTGAATATCCGAAGTAAAAATCGGCTCGTTATATCCAAACGTTTCAATCAGATACTGATACAACATACACAGCACCTCCCACTTGTATTATACTACAAATGACCTTGTTTGTCAATATAAATATACTCTTTTCCAATTTTTATATTTTCTCTTTCAGTTCAATGCCGCCAATTAAATGAAATTCCAGCTCGTTTCTGCTTTTCATAACTATCCTGTCAACGATGCTCTCGAACACATCCGGTTTGAATTCTGTCATGAGCTGTTCTCTTTTCTCAAATATTTCAACCAGCATTTCAATTTGGTCAAGGGTTTCGTCCTCCTCATCGGAACGTGTCATGCGTTTGAGTTCTTGCTGTAAGCGGTTGATCTTCGCATTCAGCTCTGTGGTCTGCTCCTGATATTTTGCTTCATCCAGAAAGCCCTTGGTTTTCAATCGGCTTAGTACATGAACCTGTTCCCGAAGCTTTGCAATATCCTTATGAATATCCATTACTCGCAGGTTACCGCTGAATTTGCGAATTTTCAATTCCTGCAGTGCAGACTGCAGCGGCTGCAGGATTGTCTTATAATGCTCGGTCAGTTTATTGCAAATTCGTGTAAATGCCTCATAAAACGCATCCTGCGGCACTGCTTTGCACGGACATTCCCCTGCACTGAAATCATGCTTCTGACAAACCCAATGGATTCGCCCATTTACATTTTTTCTTTTGTAGGTACTGCCGCAGCTCCCGCATTCTATTTTCATGGTCAACGGGTATTGATGAAATTCCCTGCTTCCGAACTGTTCTCCTTTTGCAGAAAGCAGCTTCTGCACTGCTTCAAAATCCTCTCTTGAGATAATCGGTTCATGAGCATCAGAAACATAGTACTGCTCTGCCTGACCTGTATTCTTGCTCTTGCGGAAAGGGAACACATTTTCCGTGTACTGCTTTCGCCATAGACAGTCACCGATATATTTCTCATTAGTAAGGATATATCGAACTGCCTTCTTTCTCCAGATACAGCCCGACTTTCCCATCACGATTCCCTCTTGATTGAGTCTACGGCAGATAGTGAGCAGTCCGTAACCATGCAGATATTCCGCATAGATCCGACGGACTATCACCGCTTCTTCCTCGTATACAATAAACCGTCCATCTTCTTTCCGATAGCCGAAGGGTTGATTGGAAACAATATATGTGCCGTTCTGCATTCGTTTCTGTATTGCCCACTGCATATTCTGAGATATGGACACCGATTCCTCCTGTGCCAGACCGCCCATGATGGTAATCATCATCTCGTCCGTCACATTGGCTGTGTCGATACCCTCTTTCTCGAAGAAGATGGTGATTCCAAGTGATTTCAGCTCTCGGATATTTTTCAGACAATCCCTTGTGTTTCGAGCGAATCGGCTGATGGACTTTGTGTAGATCCTGTCGATCTTACCACGTCTGCAGTCTTTCATCATCCTTTGAAACTCATCACGCTTGTCCTCACGGGTACCAGTGATGCCTTCGTCGGCATACAGATCTACCAGTTCTTCTGTGTCCGAATCCTCGAACCTGTGGCTGTAGTAGGTAAGCTGTGCCTGATAGGAATTCAGCTGATCTTCGCTGCTCGATGAAACTCGGCAGTAAGCGGCAACTCTCAGCTTGTTCGTTTCTGTTGCTGTAATTGGTTGTATCACTGTTACGGTTGCCATATTCCTCATCCTTTCCGCTTTGCTTTTTATCTACTACAATACCACAAATCCTGTGAAAATGGAATCGCCAAAGCCAACAAATTCAATCGTCAAAATCTGTGCAATCCATCCCTTTGTCCGCCTCCTTCGCTACCACACAGCAGCACATGGTGAACACGCCAACTGCACCACCGACAATGCAGCCTACGATAAATCCAATCATGCTGCAACCTCCATATCCCGTACAGAGGGGAACTTTGCGAACACATCCTCGGCTGTTTTCCTTGCAACCTCTGCTTTCTGCTGCTCGGTCAGATGTTCCTCTTTTTCAAGGAATACCTGCATCAGTGCGTACATCAGCTCTGCTTGTCCGTATTTTTTCATTATCTCTGACTCCCTTCATTAATTATTCTATCCCAGAATGTATGCAATTCTTCAATATTGTCAGCTCTGTTCTTTACAGAGAGTGCATCCAGTGCAACATCTGCATATTTAGCCTTTCGCAGGCTTACTCTAGGATCCAGTATGGATACAATACCTTTATCACTTGCCGAGCGTATCAGTCTGCCCACGCCTTGTTTGAGCTGTATTACCATTTCGGGGACTGCTACCTCATCAATGGGATTCTCTGCCAGCGACATCTTGTAGTCGATAATCGGTTCAGGAACAGGGAACGGCAGCTTGTACACAATCACTTGAGACAAGCTTTCGCCCTCTACATTGATGCCCTCCCAATAAGTTCCTGTTCCGAGGATTACGGAATTGGTATCTGTCTTGAATTTTTCCAGCTGATATGCCTGTGATGAAGTCTTGCTCTGCATGAGAATCTTATACGACAAATGCATATTGCTCAGCTTCTTGTACACATACTCCATATCCTCTTTTGCCGTGAACAGAATCAGCGTCTTGCCGGCGGATTTCATCATCACCCGCAATATCCGTGATTTTAAGGAAAGCCGTGTTCCTGCAATCAAGCCCTCCGAGCTGCTTGACCGAATCTGAATGTATCCCTCTGCATTGCCGCAGAGGGATTTTCTCTTAATCGTCAAAATCTGTGCAATCCATCCCTTTGTCCGCCTCCTTCGCCGCCACACAGCAACAAATAGTGAACACACCTACTGTACCACCGACGACGCAGCCAATCATAAATCCAATCATGCCGCCACCTCCAGCTCTCGTGTCGATGGAAATTCTGAAAACACATCCTCGGCAGTTTTCTTTGCAACCTCTGCTTTCTGCTGTTCGGTGAGGTGTTCCTCATTTTCGAGGAACACCTGCATCAGTGCGTACATCAGCTCTGCTTGTCCGTATTTTTTCATGTTCCTGACTCCTTTCGCTTGTTATTTTATCCCAAAATGTATGCAGTTCTTCAATACTGTCAGCTCTGTTTTTGACAGAGAGTGCATTCAGTGCAACATCTGCATATTTTGCCTTTCGCAGGCTTACTCTCGGATCAAGTATGGATACGATGCCCGTATCATTTGCCGAGCGTATCAGTCTGCCCACTCCCTGTTTGAGCTGTATCACCATTTCGGGAACAGCCACCTCATCAATCGGATTGTCGGTCAATGACATCTTGTAGTCAATAATCGGTTCAGGCACAGGGAACGGCAGCTTATACACAATCACCTGAGACAAGCTTTCTCCCTCTACGTTGATTCCTTCCCAATATGTTCCTGTTCCGAGGATTACGGAATTGGTATCTGATTTGAATTTATCAAGCTGATATGCCTGTGATGAGGTCTTGCTCTGCATCAATATCTTATACGGCAGATGCATATTGCTCAGTTTCTTGTATACATACTCCATATCCTCTTTTGCAGTGAACAGAATCAGCGTCTTGCCGTTTGTTACTTCAAGAAGTTTGACAATTTCCGCTATGGATGAGGTTCTGTATTCCTTTCGGCGTTCTATGCTCGGATACGGCATTTCTCTCGAACAGTACAGCATTGTGTGATTATCGTAATCAAAAGGTGACTTCTTCGGTTCAGATACCATGCCGATCACAGGATATCCAATACTGTGCAGATAGTAACTGCATTTTTCTCTCGGCGTTCCTGTCTGCTTGTCTGAAATCGTTGCCGATGTCAGAATGGCACATCTGCCTTGCTTAAACAATAATCTTGAAATATCCTTACGAATGTCTTTCTGACACACGCATAGACTGAGCCTTTTATCTTTCTCAAGCCATACAAGATTATCATCCGCAGTGTTGGAGACTTCACGCAGAAATTGCAATATTGCTCCTGCGTCCTTTTCCGTTCTTGCGTTCAGCGTTGCGAGATTTCTTCTGATGACAATAAGTTTTTCACTGATGTCTTTATTCATTTCCAGAAAGAATGAGGTCACATCTCCCTCGGATTCTGATTCCTGCTTTTGTACCTGTACTCTGAACATACGGAACAATTCTTCCAATTCCATTTTGATTTCTTCTGCAAGTTCTTTCATGTACGGATTTCGGATATTCCTCACAGAATCGGTTATTACATTGACGATGTCTGATTTACTGTAGGCTGTGGTATATGCACTTCTGAACTTGCTTTCGATGTTATGCGCTTCGTCAATGATGTATGTGTTGACCGATGAACTGAACAAGCTTTTTCCTTTCTGCTGATTCATGAGATGTGATACCAGCATATTCTGATTGCAGATTACAATTGCATTTTCGTATACAAGACCTGATCGCATTTTGTGATACTGACAGCTTCGTGTATATGGGCAACTTTTGCACTGATCTTTTCCGAATTTGGAGATGCTGATCTTAGCCCACTCTGTATCGGAAATGTTCATAGCAATCTCTGCCTTATCCTGTTGTCCGTTACGTACCGTTTGCCAGAGCCGACCATAGTAGACATCATCCTTATGCCGTCTGTACAAGCTATGTACTCGTTTCATGCAAGCATAATTCTTCATACCTTTTGCAAGAATGATGTTTGCATGAACACCCAGCATTTTCAGTACGGTCTGTGCATCGTGATAGAGCTGCTCCTGCAGTGCAATGGTAGAGGTTGCAATCACAACCTGCCTGCGTTCCCTGAAATACTGAATCAGTGCAGGCACAAGGTACGCAAAGGATTTGCCGATTCCCACCTCTGCTTCAACTGCAAGCGGTCTTTTTTCGGTAATGGCAGTACAGATTTCATTTGCCATCTCCATTTGTCCTTCACGCATTTCAAAGCCCTTTGCAGCGGCTTCATTGAAAAATCGTTTTACCGTTTCATCAAGGGGATATTTTATCAGATGTAACATATTATCATTCCTCATTTCATTCTGTCAATCCAAGACTGATTTTCAAAGTCTTGTCAATCTTTCGCATATCACTGTCACTGAGCATACCCACATATTTACCGAGTCTGTCAATAGAGATTGTTCTGAGCTGCTCGGTCAGAACGTATGACTTCTTGCTGAACAGATCCTTGCTGTGCAGGTTGACATGGACAGCGGTTGCTTTCTTCTTTTTCGATGTGATCATTGCCACGATTGTCGTATCCGAAAAGTGATTGCCTTTATCATTCTGCACGATGACAACCGGTCGGATACCGCTTTGCTCAGAGCCTGTTGCTCCATTCATATTGGCAAAGTACACATCTCCTCGTCTGGGTTTTCTATACATAAACGATCCTTTCAGATGTAACGGTCGTTGTTTTGACACAACGACCAATTATCGTTTTGCCTTTATGCCACCCCATCCGGGTGACTTCACTGCTGCTCCACGCAGCAGCACTTTCCTTCAAATCGAAGGTGCCGGAAATTCTCTGACAGGATTACTCCTGCCCCCGCTGGCAAAAGGAACAGCTTCGGCAGATTGGCGTCCTTTCCAATCTCATAGGTCCGGGCCTCTCGGATGACAAAGTCCGAGCCGCTTGTTACGGAAGTACCTTACCCCAACTTTCATTGCCTTACAAAGCTGGCACTGCTTTGCTGATCTTCGCATATTTTCCCGCTCGCTCTTTTGAGGTCATGGCGTATGGAGATCTCAGCTGACGGAAATGCATCCATCATCGGAGTACGACGTACCGAAGTGTTGATATTCAGTTGTCAAGATGCCGGGCAATGAGGTTCTCCTTTTTTGCCCTTCACTTATTAGCCAAGGAAATCGGCTGTTTTACAAGTGATTTTTAAAATTTCAGCGATTTTACCAATCCTCAAGCTTATATTTTGTTGTGTCGTTGAGAAAATTGACGAAAGCTCTTTCTGTGTGTAGTCTTCTAATTTGTGAAGCGTGAAGATGACAAGCCACTCTCGCGGCAATGCCATCAGCTGCTTGTAGACCTCCTCATCCTCGATGAGATCCAGCCATATGAAGTCATTGATCTGATAAGTATCCTCATAGATGAGGTCAGGGGAATGTTCATCCAGAATGTAGTCCGTCAATCCTTCATAAAACTTTCTGTCCGATTTGAAAACTTCCTCCTCGAATTCACGCATCGATGCAATCTTCTCCTCAGACATGCCATGCTTTCGGTATTCAGCAGCTTTTTTCTTCCACTCTGCCTCAAATATTGCTTTTGCAACACCGTGATTATATGCCATTGTATTTTCCTCCGTTTTGATTTCTGGTTTTCGTTCAAATCAAAACGAAGGGTTATGGATATCTGGCAATGCTGCATTGCCATAATTGATAAAAGGGCATAAAAATTCTCCGTCCCGCTTTTATAGCGAAACGGAGATAAAAAAAGGAGTACAACATCGCTTAAAAGCTTTTGTTATACTCCAAGTTGCTAACTATCTTTTAAAGAAACTCATAATTTCCAGAATTTCTTTAATTTTTTTGAATGTAAATTTGTTTCTATATGGTCGCACCACTAAGTACTGATTTCGACTGTATACTTTACTTTTCTTTTCATCATACTTTACCTTTTTCCTTGCACGCAGATGAAAATAACAAATAATTGCACCGAGCCATATGAAAATATCTAACCATATAGCTTCCACAATAGATTCTAGCGTTTGTAGCTCTGATATATATATGCTATGATACAATAACACAAATCCTAAAACAACAAAGCTAATTCCTGTCCACCAAAGAAGCGTGTTACCGTATTTGTCTGTAAATACAGTTGCGATATCATCAGGATTTAAAATATACGGGATTTTATTGTTCTGTTCAATAATTGCCGATAAGCAGATTTTTTTGCTATCGTATAGGTGTTTCTCTCTTAAACAAGAACCTCCATGCATATAGAATTCTTTACATGTAAACATTATTGTTTGGTTTGCAATTAACATCAGTAGTTCCATATCGTGTATGTAATCTTCTTCGCATTCAATATTTTCTTTATCAATTAACCTTTGTGCAGTCGTCATGAAATCCTTACAAAGGTTCTTGTAGGTTTTGTATATTTCTTGTCTTTCTTCCTTTGTTTTATCAGCAAGAAGCTTCATTGCAGGTGAATCATCAATTTTTGAACCCAAAAGAAAACTATTGCACTTGATAAATTCTTTTTTTGCTTCTTCAACATTGAAAATTCTGCAACGATAATAATAATCACAATATGTTGAAAAATGGGACTCGCTCATAGATATCACCCCTTTCTATTACTTTGTTCAAGAACTTATGATAAAACACGAGACTTCTAACAATCAAACATCAATAATCAGCAAAGTATGCTCACCTTAGTAATCAGTTTTAGTTACTGCATTATACTACTTCTCACAGCACAACTTCACTCTTCTATCTATTCTTTCTGCAAGTCTCTGATTGATTGGCGGACACCAAGTAATCTTCTCTTTTAAGCTGAAATGCTGATGAAGATTGATTACAATCTACACAGGCAGGTATGATATATTCTTTATTTTCTCCCTTCTTTGTAATATGTGCACCTAGCGTTGCTTTATGGTCACAGCCCTTTACTGTACATTTGGCTGGCCATTCTTTTCCTGAGAAATTAATCCAATGCTGTTTCCATGTACCACATATGCATCGGCGATCGGCGGTTCCGTTCTTGTTTACATACTCTGCAGGTGTTTTCGTCGTATAACCAGAAATTAATATAGCCATAATTTACCTCCATAATTATTTTTATTTCTGTTCAATTAACTAAGCTGGTAACTCATAATTTCCTCAATGTCATTGAGCATTTCTTTTAAACTTCTTTTGGTTCGAATAAACGAACTATCCAAACCTTGCTTTCTGATTTTGTCAATCCATTCTATTGCTTCCTCTCTGCTTCGTCCAGCGTTCAACAGCGCATAGTAGATATAAGAAATTTCATTCTCTACAAATGTTGAAAAAACAATCGGATCATCTGAATTAATTGAAGACATAACACATGTTTCCTCGAGTTCTCGCAATTTTAGTCCGCGATTATTCAGTCGAAGTAAAGGATGTTCAGCAATGCTCTCCATATCGCCAATTGTCAAGTTGGAACTAGGATTGGTTTCAATATATAGACCTAAGCGTTCAGCTTTTTTTACTAAATGCTTTTGTAGTGCAATATAGAATTCAGCATCATCCGATGAAGGTCTAACGAACACAGGGCGGTTGTATATCTCATAAAAGCAGGGACAATAATGCGTACACAGTAACTCCTCAAAAGTCCAAAAATCTTTAGTTTTCAACTCTTCTTGCAGATTGCAACTTGATTCCTTTTCACATTTCTCCAAAATATTCTCTGTTAAATTGTGAAATTTCGCTTGATACACTCTCCATAGGGTATACACATCTATTCCATGCATATTTTTATGGTAAATCTTATGTGCTATGTCCATTATTTGAAATTGCAGATTATCTACTCCGCCTAATTCCATAGATTTTGCATTTTCCCACATCCACAACAGATTCTCTAAATGTTCCATAATCGGAAGCACGGTATTTGGAGTATTTTGGATATATCGGTTGATATCAATGCCTAATGCAATAGCATGTCCCAATCGATCTCCCGTGCGGTACTTAAAATGCGTCATAACCTCATCTATGTGTCTCAAGCCAGAAATAATGTGTCGGAAATCCTCACCAACATGGTATGTAAAGCCTATGTTTTGGATTCTTTGCCTGATAATAGGAGAATAGGGAATCACCTTGTTACTGCTTCTTACTTTTTGAAAAACCGGAGCAAAAACCCAAGGTTCAGTTGCATTTTCAATAGAAGCCGCATCAATTCCAACAATATAATTAGTCAGTAAGGGGAACTGTTGAAATAACTCGTTTAACGATTCCACAAATTGGATGTAAGCATCACGCATTGCATTGTAATTTAAACAGCTGTATTTGTCGGCCTTGTCATAAATGACACAGTTGAATCCACTAAAGTTATCGGTATCATTTCGTTTGATAAAATGATATACCAGTCCGACTTGAGGATACCTAAAATCATTTTCAAGCAATAGTTCTTTTGTCTCACAGATGTAATCATGATACGCTCTCAGAATCAGCTGTATCTGGCGTAATGTTGACTCTTTAATGGCCAAGCTACTTTGCGTGCTAGATTTTACTCTCGGTGTTATTTTCACCTCAAGCAAACGCAGGTTTCCGAATCGGGATTGTTCTGCAAATATATGTTTATAAGCCAGATAAGCATTTCGATCATGCGGTTCGTTCACTATTCTTGGCAAATATGTAGCTTGATCATATCTCGATTGAAAAAAGTCCAATCCGCCTATTTCAGTTTGTTGTATTTTGCGTTGCATAAATGTGTTTTTACACCGTAAATAGTGAACAAAACAAGCCTGTAATAAGTTCTCTGTATCGTCATATGGACTCCGTTTCAAAATATGGCTCAACATTTTGCAATACCAGATATGTTCAGAAGACGTAAATAGACCCTTTTCGCTCTTGTATACTGTATCTAACAGAAAATCATCACCGACATCTTTAGCTTCAAGATAACGAGTTTGCTCTACAATCCACTGAATTTCTCTTTTACCGGGAGGCATTAGTTTTTCGTCATGATTTTCGCCAAAAGTCTGAATGTACGAGTCGAAAAAATCAGTTTTCAGATTATTATTTATACATTTAAAATAATACTCCTCAAACGATTCGCAGCATTCCTCCTCCAAATATAAAGCGGAGTAAAAACGGAACAGTGCACAATACCACAGATCAGCAGAGCTTTTATCAAAACTCTCTTGATCAATTTGATATAGCGAGGTATGCCTTTGCCATAAGTACTGATAGGAAATGCCAGCGTTTAAATGCAGATGTGTTTCTGCAATCCCACGCTTTAACAAAGTCTGGAGCGGAACATCTGCCATACGAATCAGTCCGGATACATTGAACATTTGGCTTGTCTCAGTTATTCCAAAATTCACGAACGCAGCGGCTATAAATATATCTGGTACACATGTGCGTGTAATGTGATTCCACAACTCTACTTTTTCAAATTGAGGATAGTTGGGCAATAATAATTCTTCGGGATCTGACCAGTACCTAAGAGCTACCTCACCATTTCGAAAAGTTATAAATGTTTTAGCAATCTGAAATAAATGATCAATATAGAAACGATTTAAGCTTTTCAAATTTGGATTTCTATCAAAATAACTAGTAAAGCGTAGACCTGGGTAAAACTTTTCAATCATCAGCCAAGGCTCATCCAGATGATCCCATCGAAGTTCTTCTGAAAATTTTGACAGCAAAGATTTTCTGCTTTTTGCATAATGAGACTTTAATTTCTCCCTTGTTTTCCCATGTTGTTCGTTGTAGGTGACAAGTTCATGATACGATTTTGCGTAGCAATACAACGGATCATTATAACTAAAATCCGTGTCCATCAATGGGAATAGGAGAATATTACTCAAAAGCTGATTATATGTTTTCTTTTCCATCTTCTTCCACTTTCTCCAACAGCTTGTACCATTGCAATTGCCTTATGATGTTTATCCTCTGAATCATACCATTCTTTTTTAATATGTTATAGAAATCAAACATCTTTTGAATATCATCGCTCATAGACAAGTCATCGTTCTCATTTTTAAACTTTTTGATGTGTTCTGCAATGTAAGCATTGCCCTGAACCTCTATTTTTTCAATGAGTTCTTTATATCCTGCAGGTGTTTCAGAAATTTCAGCCAAATCATCTTCAAGTAAGGCTGTTAATGCATAACACACGGTTAAAGAATTCTGTTTCATTACAGCATTATGAAATGGAGTTGCTTCTATACGAGTTAATAAAGACATAATTTTCCGCCGACTAAGCACAGAATTGCTACTTAAATACAAATACAAGCTTTCCAATGCATGCTTTGACTGATAAGGTATCGTATATTCATGCTCATCCTTAAAGTTGACAATTTTCCTTTCAAATTCAGGTGATGGTCCAAAAGAAAATTGTTGCAACAATATATCCAATTCTGCTAAATTATAGTGGATATCATCTGAAGAAACCTTTTGGCAAGGTGTGTTGGATTCTTCATTTCCCATAAAGTGTTGCTCAATGCTTTCGTTCCATTTTCGACATAATTCCTTATATGATGAACCTGCCAATGGTTTTTCTCTTACTAAAAACAGCTTATCTCGTTCTTGATAGAATTTATAGAGCAATTCAAAACGAACCACCATTACTGTTAACAACATCTCGCACCATGAAGAATCTTTCGTGTACTCACTATAAAACTTCTGCGCAATTGTTTTATTTTTACCACGCGGGTTATTTTTAAGATTCACCAGTTCGAATTTTCTGACTGCATACAAAAAATTTTCTTGATGTTCACGTTTATAAATATCAAAGTTCTTAAGCAATCCATAGTCGTGAAAGAGACTGTATTGACGAAAAATCATGCTGAAATCTTCGGAACTCTTAATGATATTAACATTGCAAAGATTCAAAAACACTTTGAACTCATCAATGCCATGAACAGTTTTTCTTTGCGGCATCACCAACACAACAAACTGCTCCAACAGATGCATAAGGGCAAACATCTCCCCAAAGCATTCCGGTTCTGCTTTGTTCTGTTCATAGTATGCAGGCATTTGAAATATCTCCAGTATTTTTCCATAGTTTACATACAACTGCCAATGTCTCATTTGCTTGAAAATCAATTCCTTGGTATAGCGATAAAATGGCTTGAATTTCACATTGGAGGATATAACAGCACAAAGAAAGCTATCCAACGCTTCATAAACTTGATTGATGAAGCTGTCCGGAAGTGCTTCACCGTTCTTATAACTGCCTTCCTGCTTATAATAATTGCTGACAGATTCACGCAAAAGCGCAAGTAAATCAAGAAGAGCAAAATATGCACTCCAAATATCACGAGGATACCTTCCTAAAAAGCTCAAGAAGAAACTTGTGCTCAATTCATCATTGTCATTGATGACGCTATAAGATTTTAACTTTTTCTTTTGAATCGAAATATTATAGTCGCCGCCTGCACATCTATGTTTTTCAAGAATTTCGTCTCTGAAGTTTTTCAATGCATCAGATATTAATTCCTTTATCGTGATATTATCATCCGATATAATCTGAGCTTTATCCAAGTAACTATCAAAACTTTTGATGTAAAACCGATTGTATATTGGAAAAATCTTTCGCAGGATATCTTCTGTCAATCTGTCAATTTTGTCATATTCTTTACCATAGCGGAGTTCCTTCAATCGGATTGTTTGTGAATATTCATCCGTAGGCATATAACTCTGTTCAAGCTTCATGAGATCAAATAACCTGAATTCATTTCCTGTCAACGAACGGAACATATGATTTTTCACTGCATACTTCAAAGTTTTCTGTGACGCCGAAACAAAAACAACGACATTGGGATGTGATAAGTATTTGGGGAGAAGAAATATTAAGTCATTGATGATCTGTGGTTTCAAATCTGCATCATCAATAAAAATGTAAATCATCGGGGTCGTAGAAACCGTTTGAGTGTCGTCTCTACGATGGTGGTATTCTTTTTCGATGATATATTCCCGATACAGCTTGGCCAGTTTTGTCCAATAATCCGCAAATTTTGAGATCAGCGAAAATGAATAAGAAGAAATTAATGCATCACTTTCCGAGGCTTCACCAATTAAGACACGTTCATTCCTACTCTTTTTTACAAAATATGCATCGCTCAATTCTTGAAAGGCTTTGCGTAAACTATTATTTTTATTATACTGACAACGCTCAAACAAATTATATTCTTTGCAAGTCTGTTCGTATTCTGTCGAACCAGATTGTCCTATGCATCTGAGCTTATTTTCAAAACTCTGCAAATGCTCTTTCATCGCAGAAATGATCCAACTGAAAATATCCTCATCTCCGTCAATTAGCTCAGGCATAACCATTGGAAGTACAATATTGAATTTTGATGTGTCATCATAACGATGAATCAGCGTCTTAAGGACACTGGTTTTTCCGGCGCCTCTGCCACCCAAAATCGAAATAATATTGTCATATTTCAAATGATCAAAATGCATGTTTATTTCGGAAGACAGTTTTGCCTCATACGCATTTTTTCTTATTTCTTGTAGCTTTTCGTCAAGCAAAGAAATTGACGGTAATGTTACTTTCAGTTGAGACTCACTTAAAAGCTTAATTCCATTTTTTGTTGGATTATTCTCTTGCATACCAGTATCCTCCTGTGATAATAAGTAGTTTATAAATTGCAAAACAATATATCTGTACAAGTTGAAATAATTCTATGCAATTTATCCTGTTGTGTGGTTAAAGAGAAAAGCTGCTAAAGCAGCTTTTCTCTTTAGTATTCCAATCATATCTTCATAAGGTTTCGCTTCATTAAGCACAAATCAAATGCATCAATTTTGCCATCAGCACAAAAATCTGCATTTTGCCAACACACTAAATCGCCAGCACAAAGAAGCCACTTTTGAAGCATTACTACATCAGCAACAGAGAAATTACCGTCAAGATTACAATCGCCCATCATGACCGTTGAGACTTTGTATTCATAATGAATTGTTGCAGTTGTTAAGGCATCATTATTTGCTCCAATTGAGATATTATTCCATTCTTCCTCTGAACCGCTATAATAGATATTTCTGAGATTTTCACACCCACGAAATGCTATCGTTTCAATTGTCATCACATTTTTAGGAATATAAACTTCAATTAGTGAGGAACAAGCATCAAAAGCAGTCGCTGGAATTGTATCTATCCCTTCAAAAAGAATCACTTTTTTTAGATTCGTACAATAGGAGAATGCTGTTTCTCCCAATGACTGTACTGTATTGGCAATTGTTACATTTTCCAGATTAGCGTTATTATAGAATGCACCCTTTGAAATTATGATCGTACCACTTGGTACAGTATATGTTGTGTCTTTTTTACCAGCAGGATACTGAATTAGTATTTGCTGATTCTTGTCATACAATACACCATTTATACTGGAAAACATCGTATTTTCCTCTGATACAATGAAACTCTCAAGATTATTACAGTCTGTGAAAGCGTCACTACTAATGGCATCAACACTTGCTGGGATATCTACAGAAACCAGAGAAGAACACCCCAAAAACGCCATTTGCCCAATAGTTGTTACTGTTTCTGGAATCACAACTGATGTAATAGATGCGTAGAGAAATGCACCGCCCCCAATTTCAGTTACAGGAAGCCCTTCAATCTCTTTTGGGATCACAACATCATTCACAGAATCAGCAATCCCAGTGATCTCAATATATGTATCATGATTTATATATGAGAAGGACGCAGAAGAAGTTACACCATCAATTCCCGTAGTATCAGCAAGATTTACAACACCAAGCACACCACAGCTATAAGTATACTCAATTTGATAAGTGTTAACATTATAAGATGACACTAATCCATTGTTTTGAAATTCAGCAAGCACTATTTCTACAGCAGCAATTCTACTCTCCATATCTAGATCCCAGAACCCAACTCTATTTAGAACATTGTCAATGCCATTGTCCACTGTTTCCATATCAGTAAGCTCTTGCTCGGTAAATCCTTCGTATATGTGGATCGTCACATTATCAGTCTTGCAGATATCTCCATTTGAATTTGTAAAAGTTACATGGTAGGAATAATCGCCAAGCTCCTTACCTGATAAACTAAGGTAATTGGAATAACAGCCATCATCCATATACACATCACCATCATCTGGAACTTCAAAACCACCATCATCATATAAATCAGCGACCTTTTCTCCAGTTTGAGTATCAATTAATGAGACCGATACGCCTTCATAATCATCGATTGGTGAAGTTGTAAAAAGAATGTTCTTGTTTTCCGCATCAATTCGAACTGTTTTCTGATCAACACTAAGAGCAACATCAACAGAAGAAATTGCAACAACTGGCACATGAACTATATGCATAGTCACTGCCAAGCTGATAATTGCGAAAGAAATAAGTTTTCTCATCAATACACTCCTTATCAATTTGATAATGAAACAGTATCAATCAAGGCTGCCGTTTCATATGTGTTATCCCCTGAATCTCGCACTTCAAAAACTAGCTTAACAGGACTTCCTGCAAGTTCGCTTACATCGTAAGTATAAGTAATATAACCAGTTTGGTATGTCGTATTATCTCCATTAGGCAGGTTGACATCACTTATTCTCTCCCATGTAGAAGTATCAGTTGATTCAGAAGTTAAAATAACAGTACCATCCATTGTAATCAGTTTAGCAGTGAAAATATCATTATATCCTTCGCCAATCCATTCCAATGGTTCTTCTGAAATTACATTATACGAAAAACTAAGTTCATTTGCATAAGACGGAATAATAAAACTCTGATATAAGCTACTTTCTGTTACTTCATTAGTTCTTGTAGAAATGATTGCCATTCTTTTACCGTACACAGGTTTCAATGACCCCATCTTTTTTAATATACTAGCATATCCACTATAATGCCATCCCGTCAGCTCTTTAAGGTCATCTTCAAAATCGCCATTTTCTATATATGGATTCACTAAATATTTCTCTGTTTCACCTGCGATTAGCGGCACAGCCTCATAATAGTCAACACCATTTTTGGAATACTTAAATTCTACAATTCCATCACCATCGCCATCATCAAGCCCTAATTCAGTTCTACAAAGATTTAATGCTTCATTTGTTGTCATACCATCCAACAAACCCTTTAAGTATAACTCCATATAATCTTGATTAAAATATGAGCCAATCGTATTAAAGTTGCCTACTACAGTATCTGCACCCAGTGATAATAATGCATCAGTCATATGGTAACTTATATCGTCAAAAGATTCACCAAATCCGAATCCATCACAACTTTGAAGATATATGATGCTATTGTCAAAACTATCTTCAGAATAGTTATCAGTGAAAAAACCGTTAGTTACTGCGTAAACAGGATAGGTCACGCCATTATAGCTAACTCCGCATTTAATAACTGTTCTAGTGGTACGAAGTTCATACGCATAGTTCTGATCTTTTTCTGCAGAAACTTCTTCAAAGACAGCCAAAATAATGTCATCGTTACTAAGCTGTCCTCCATGCATAGATAATGAAATAAAATCATAATTACCAATATTCCGCATATCTTCGACTGTAATTTCAGATTTTAATGTAGTATCTAACCCAGCTGAATTAAGAGCATTGTTTAATTGTGTATAATAGCTAACTCTAAAATTAGCGGGTTCAAAACCATTCATTATGCATGCTGTCCCATACATACCAACACTTTCAAATAGGATTTGAGCATCAACATCATCAGATGCATCGTTTATTAGATTTGAATCAGTACTCATCCCATCTACAGCGTCATTTGGTATAACAAAAACTACGCCCTTTACACCACAAGCATACTCAAATTCATAGATATTATGATTAAACAAAATTGAATTACTTTTTACAAGCGCATAATCTTCTGTTTCATCACCTTGTGATAATACATGAAGGAGTTCTCTAACAGCCTGAACTTGTTCTTCTTCTGAGGAATTGATATACCCGTTGCTGTTCATTAAATTAGAAATAGCTTCATCAACAGTATCCATATCATCTAATTCCTGTTGTGTAAATAACTGATAAACAGCTATTGTAGCAACATCAGATTTAACATTCTTATATCTAGCAATAAAGGACTGATCTCCAAGTTGAGAATTGTCAACATTAACTTTACATGAATAGATACCATCATTCATATAAACATCACCATTGCTGTTGATGTCACCATCATCGCTCATAATTGCAACTACTTCATTGGTATCCAAAGAAACCAACTCAATCTCATCAACCACAAGATCTGTATCTGCATAAAATATAACACTGTTATTTTCTTCACTTGAAAGTTTTCGTGTACTTGCTTCAAGATCTATGTAGTTTTCTGAATTGTTAGGCAACTGAACCAATACTTCCGTCATAGAGTAACTATCAATCGTCGGATCACCATTTCTTACACCAATAAATCCAATAGGAACACTGGAATTAGCTGCAATTGTTGATGTGTACGTACCTTTCAATCGATACTGATCATTACCAAGTTCAGTCACATTAGCCGCCCAGCTTTTTGTAAACTCTTTTATTGTAAAGTTAGTATCAATAGTCAATTCCCAAGCTTCGATAGGCTCGTCTGTATTGTTTGTAATCACAATTGAGCCATTGAATGAGTCCTCCCATGTATCGCCCATAGACAAAGACACTGTGTACCCATCAGTTTTTTCAACTCTAGATTGACAAAAAGCAAAGTATTCTGGAACTTCTGTGCAATTTTTAATCGCATAAGTAATTTTTTTCTCTGCCCCTACCTCAATGTCTGCATTATAGCCCATGTTTTTAAAATAAATACTTCCATCAGGCGCTGTTATCTTCTCTGCATCAATTACATATTCGATATCGCCATTCGGCTCAAAGTAAAGCATCCAGTTTTCAATAGTTTCATCACCAGTGTTCGTCAATATAATATCAACAACTTCTGTATCTTCATATGAATTTGTGACTTCATACTCCACAGTAAAATCGTCATAGACATAGCTTCTTGATATACCGCTATCGGCAAATGTAACAAATGCACTTGCTTGTATCATCATTACAAGTGATATAAAACCCGCTACTACTTTTTTTCCTTTCATTTCTATTTCTCCTTTTTATTCAGTTTCTTCTTGGATATATCGTTTTAACAAAGAAAGATCGAATGCATCTACTATTCCATCTACATTAACATCCATGGCAGCAGCAAAAGCATATCTTACAATTGCTTCGTATTCACCTGCGTACGAAACCTCAAGATCTCTTGCCAACAGAAAGCTGCTCAAATAATAAACATCATCTGCGTCAAGAATGCCATTGTGATCAATATCTCCTACCGCATAGGTGAATTTTGAAAAACCACCTACATTTGAAGTGTCTACCATAGAAATTGAAGCATTCAAAGTGTTCTCGCTCAATGTGTTAGTTCCGACACCTACTTTCAAAAGACACATTACTTGACTACCACTCAAGGTAGTATCACCTTCAACCTTATATGTTAAAGCAAGATCATTGTTCTCATAAATGGGAAGAAGCTTTGTCACATATGATGCGGTAGTCGGATACGTTGTACAGTAATCATCATAGTAAGAATAATTTGAATTAAAAAGCAAATCAAGACTTCCTCTAAATGTTCTGTTCATATTTGAGTTGACAACCGCAACATAATGAGGAGATGATGCAAGATTTGTTGTACTATAAAACATTGAGTCGATTTCGACATAAATGGTATCATCTGACGTTGTTTCTGCTGATTCTACCAACCGTGCTTCCGACTCCACATAAGATTCCATAATTTCATTTGCCTCTGAAATTGAAAACGCACCGCTCTCCATAAGATACTCCGCAACTTCTTTGGAACCGTCTGTTTCAAAAGAAGCAATGAAAGCAGATTCGTTAATTGCTGCATATTCTGCTGCAAGAGCCGGAGCAGAAGTTGACAAAATTGATGTCGAAATTACTAATGCAGTGATCCCAACACTTACTTGTTTAACCGTTTTTTTCATTATATTCATCCTCACATAATACAGAGTAGTAGTTTTTTATGTTCCTCTCCAAGAACAAGGTAAAATAGTTTTAGTTATTGTTGTAAGATACATCCATCAATTCTTCTATACGCCGCTTCAAGAATGAATGTAACGACTACACGAACATATTATACCTAAGAATTATCTATTGTCTGCCGACTAAATTCGATTGTTAATTACCCCTAAGCAAAGAATCAATGCCATAATTGCAAATACCCATGATAAGCAATTTGCTACTATTTGCCAACCAAAGTATAGTGCCATTGTAAATAGAATTATTTCTACACCCCATACAATCAGTGTTCTAAATCTATACACCTTACGCTCTGTTTGATCCAATGGTTTGTTATGATCCTGTACAGGAGCAAGGCTCAGAATTACAACACTGCTTGTAATGGTAATAATCGTGTAAATCAAATTCGTTATCGGAGCGAACCTGATTACCAGAAGTATCAGCACAATTATCACCATTGAGTATACATAACATCGAACAGCAGTTTTGGCATGAAATCCCCCTGCATAGCTTCGCAATGGAAAATAGAACATCATAAACAGAAAGGCTTGCAGCAACGACTTCAGTAGGAGTCCTATTATCACAATTGTTACAATATTCAGAAGAATTGTGAAGCCTTGTTGAAAACCGTATCGATAAATTTCCCGATTCTCACTTTGAATCGTGTTGTTTTCCTCAAGTTTTTGGGTAATTGTTTCTGCCACCTTTGAAAACATCAGAACTTGCGAAGGTTCTTAGCGTTCTGCGGCAGCGGTTCCTGATGCGTGATGCAGATGCAAGCAGAATTCACAGTCATAGTAGTGATTACCAATGCAAACGCTGCCAAGACACCGGCATATTTTTCGATGAACTTCTTCACAACAAGCCACCTCCTTTTCTATTTTCTGGCAATTGCAGTATAACATACAAATGGTGCTAATGCGAGAACTTGCAGTGAAATGCCAGATTTCTTGCAGTCAAATGTCAAAATTCGACCAATTATATTCTCTGAGCGATCATAGTCCGAGCAAAAAAATCTCCGTCTCGCTGCTGTTGCAAGACGGAGGAAAATAGAGGGTACAATATCACTTAAAACTTTTGTCCCATTTCTTTTTTATTAAAAATGAAATCTAAATTTATATTGTGCAATAATTAGTTAGATTATATTAATCCCTCTTTATAAATCTTCAGTTTTTACATATAAAAACTCTCGAAGCTACATAATCAAATTACAGTTCTAACACTTCTAGTTCATTTAATAATACTAAACGAGACTTTGAACCCATTCTGCATAATATCGTTCTTGTTCATCAACTGTAGTGCAAATACTAATTTCATTTTCAACGTCAAATATGTTTACAATCTGATTGAGCCTAGCGGGTTTCCCCATACTTAGCATATAAGCTTCTCGACACTCACCCATTCTCATTTGCATCGGAGAAGGATAAACATCTCGCCTTGCACCTTTACACATAAGTTGTTGATGCACGGTTTCAAGTTGTCTCCTTATTTTGACCATCGCATTAAAACAATTGTCCGACTCTGCTGTGATTTTTTTGCCATTGATATCCACAAACAGAGATATTGTTTCCTTGATGTCATCAAATTCATCTATATGGAGAATCCCATAGGCTTTCGAATTATTTAACACGTCATAAACAACGATTTTTTTTGATTCCATAATATTTATCCTCCAAAAAATGGATTGGGAATATACTCTCCTGTTAATGCACCTTTGCATAACACATACGCACCTTTTACCATTTCACCACTAACTTTTCCAGGTATTGCATACTCAAGCTGTTCAGGGAATGGCGATAGGCTTCCAAGTGCATTATTAACATTAATCGCAGTTTTGCTGTAAATCTCATAAACATATCCATTTCTTCCGGCAAATTGCTGCGCTATATCAAAGCTCTGGGAGGTTGAGATATAGTTTCCCGGTGTTGTATTGCTTGTTACATGTTGTAATAGATTGTTATGTTCGCCCTTGGGTGTAAATCCATTTTGAAACACCTGATCCGGAGTTACAGATGAACGTTCACCTCGATATAACGGAGTGTTTTTCCCTTGAATAAGCGATCTAAATCTTGAGGTGACGTGATTAATTGCAGATGATGCGGTTTGAATAACATTGTTAACTGAACTATTGAGATTACTAGCCAAATAACCAGCACCTGCTGTAAGACCTCCTGTGGCTACTGTTGCTCCAAAATTACTTGCCCCTAAAACTACTGCACTCGTTGAGGCAGTAAAACTACCTGCAAGTGCGCCCGCTGCAAGCGCACCTGCACCTAAGCCTACTGCACCACCGACAGCTCCTCCAATTAATGCTCCTTTTAGGACACTTTCTCCGTTTGCAGCAGCTACACAGCCACCTATAACAGCACCCGCTACAGCACCAATGGCAGCTGTAAGTAGCATAAATACATGTCCACTAGGATCCACAGCAACAATAGGATTATTATGACAATAAGTATAAAGATTCAAACTCAGCGGATCGCCATGCTCACCGGTATAAGAATCTCTTGAGATAAATCTGCCGGTAACAGGATTATAATATCTCGCTCTCAGATAAACCGTGCCTGTTTCAGTATCATAATACTCACCGCAATAACGGAAGGCATTTGAATCAGAATCATCAATATTCTGCTCCACGCCAAAAGCATCATACACATAAGATTTTGTAAACTCACCCGCGGTATCAAGCAATACAGTTACATCACCATGTGCGTTCTGCAAGTAATAGGTATAGTTATCCGAAGCACCGTAGTTGAACTCGTACTGTGCCAGCAGATTTGTGCCACGCACATAGCAGGTTGCTCTGTAGTTATCCGTTACATCCGCAACAATCTGGCCGCCAACCCAGATATGGGTAATGGTTGTGCCATTTACAGTCTTGCTGTGGCGCATCCCATCCATTCTGTAGGTATAGCTTGCAGTATTTTCCTCATCGGAATACGAAATCAACTGATTCAGACCGTCATAAGCATAGTTCTTGACATTACCTTCATAATCTGTTACAGTCAACTGGTTGCCGTTTAAATCGTATGTGTAATGTGTCACCTGAATGTTTGCATCAGGAATCAACGGCAGATTTTCTGCTTCGGGTAATGTCTTGGTTTCGCTCTGAAGCAATCCGGTGTAATTACCGTCAGCATCGTTGTAGTTATATGTGGTGGTATACGGTGCATCACCGCTGACAGTCATAGAAGCACGGTTGCCAAACTGATCATAGGTGTAGCTGTAAACAGTCTCGGTGTTGCCATTTGTTACAGTTTCAGAGGCAAGACGGCGAATGCCATCGTAGGTGTAAGCAGTCGTGGATTCTACGCCATCTACAACGCTAGTTTTTTGTGCATCGGAGCCATCCAGATAATAAGTATAGTGGTAGCTCTCAATGGTTTCACCATTCTTTGTACTTACAAGATCAGTGATTCTGTTCGCATTGTTGTAAGTATAGCGTGTAACAACGCCGTTAGCAAGTGTTTCAGACAGCTTGTTGCCATTTGCGTCGTAGGCATAGGTAGCAGTCAGATCGCCATTTGTCGAAACAGTTGCAAGTCGCATTTCACTGTCATAGGTGTAGGAAATCGTGCTATACATCAGCAGATTGCTCTTGCCCGTAACAGTTCTTGCAAGACTTTCACTGGAGCCGACATAGTAGTAGCCTGTAAACTGTGTGCCGGATTCCTGAATCAGTCTGCCCATCAGGTCATAGGTATACCAAGTTGTCTGTCCATTGCAAACGGTTCGGGACACCTGACCCATATTGTTGTAATAAGTGGATTTGCTTACATCTTTGCTCCTATTACCGGTTTCTGTCTCACTGGATACAACACGGTTCATCGCATCATATCTGTTTGTAGTGACATAACCGTTTGCATCTGTTGAAGTCAGAACATTGCCGTTACGATCATAGGTCATGCTGCCGGAGCAGTAACCTGTGCTTTCATTTGTGGTTACAAGTCTGTTCCATGCGTCATAAGTGTAAGTCGTACTGAGATAATCAGCAGAAGACGCACCCGTCTGCATTTCAATCAGAACATCGTCAGCATTATAGAAATACTTGGCAATTGTTTCAGCATCATCTGCATCACCGTACTGATGTACCTGAATCAATCTGCCCTGTGCATCATATGTGTTTGCGGTATAGCTATATGTGGCAGATGCGGACTGCTCATTGACAGTCTGCTTTACCAGTGTGACATTACCGTTCTTATCATAGGTATTCTCGGTAACAGAATATACCATGTTGCCACTTGAATCCTTGGTAAAGGGAACAAGCGTCTTTACTACCTTACCTAATCCATTATAGCTGTATTTTGTTGTATTGTCAAGTGCATCCGTGGTGCTGCGAAGCGTTCCATTGGTATAATAATGACTGGTACGCTTCAATGTGCCGTTGGTATACTCCTTGATTGTATTGCCACGATAATCGGACTCTACAGTATGAACTAAGGTCGTATTTTCATCTACATAGGTAGTTTTTGTAGTACGCAAACCATGCGCACTGCGCCATGCCTGGGTATCCATAGCAGAATATTCAGGATGACTCATCCACTGAATGAATTCATAGGTAGTTGATGTGAGGATCTGTGTCTGCTTGGCAGATGCACTTTCCTTGAACGCTGTCTGAATTTCACGTCCCAGGCCATCATAAGAAACCAGATTCTGTGTACCGTTCGGATTTGTCGTTTTGATTACATTTCCATAGGCATTATAAGCATAGCTTATTGTATTGCCAAGAGCATCTGTTTGTGTAATTACTTGACCAGCAGCATCATAGCTGTATCTGGTGTATTCTTCCTGTGTGTTATCTGCATCGTACTCAAAACCGTTGTCCAAAGCGGCATTATAGTAGTTCGGAGATACTTCTTTGATCTTTCTGCTCAGCTTATCGTAAACCACTCTGGTAACATTTGGTGTACCGCTGAGCCCGGCCGTACCATAATCATAAGTGCGGATTACATTATTGAAAGCATCATAGTCATAGGTCTTAACATAACCCATGGATGTGGTTTCCTTGCTTACCATTAACTGAGCGTTGTATTCATAGGTAATTGTGCTTTCGCCGATAGAAACAGTTTCAGGCTGTCCCATTGATGTGCCGAAATTATAGTAGGTATATGTTGTTACATTACCTACGGGATCTGTTTGTGTGGCAACCAAGCCCTTAATATTACCTGCCGTGCAGTATGTAAAGCTTGTAATTGCAAAATCCTCTGCATGATTATTGAGATACTGGGTGTAGTCGCTTTCATAAGGGAATCCCCAGATATTCTCCACAGGTGTCAGACCCTGAGCGGATTTCATCAGTGAGACGCCATCCTCATCATATACATTGATGGTCGGATAACCCATCTCATCCATTTGCATAACGAGGCTATTTTTCTCATTGTACTTGGCATAAACAGTACCGCCACCCTGCGATGTGGTCTTTGTTACATTACCGTTGCTGTCATATTCATAATAGGTTGTATTACCCTGAATATCTGTACTGCTTGCAACCTCATTGTACTTGTTCTCGCCATTTACCAGATGATAAGTAACCTTATCTACTTGGTAAGTCTTACCGTCAGTAATGATGGTCTTAGATGTGATGGAATACTTCTCATCATAATTGTACTCATAGGTTTTCACCAGTACACCATCATCATATTCCTTGATACCGGTCTGCTGACCTTCCGGATTATAGGTATATTCCTGCTTTAATCCAGCTGCAGTAGTCAGTGTATCTACCTTACCACCATCCAGATAAACTACTGATTCTGTAATCTGATCATAGCAATTGGTGATACGATTCAGCTTACCATCAGCATCATAGGAATAAGTTTCAACGCCGCCCATCACATTGGTGAAGGATGTCAGTCTCCCATCGATATAATTATAAGAAACCTTGCGTCCGGTTGCTGTGTCCTCAATCTCTACAACCAGATCGTTATCATAGGTAATCTTATAAGTTCTATCAGTGGAATCCGTTACAATACGGATGTTGTTTTCAATATCTGAAATTGTAAGAGCATTACCCTTGCCATCTTCTACTTTATATAGTTTTCCATCTGAATTGAAATAATATTTGGATTGTGCTGAGTTTGTAATCACATAGCCGCCATCCAGTTCTTCCATAGTAGAATGAGCATTCAGGCACTCATATGTATTTCCATTCTTTTTAAATGTAGTATTGGAGCCATCTGGTAAAACTATCTGATAGTAGTTTCTTGCAGGAACAATGATCTTGCTGACATCAATGTTAAAATCCCAACCGATACCAAATGAACCCTTTTCGGTACTGGTGGAGTTATATGTACGAACAAAGTCACTGGTTACACCGGGAGAAGCGATGCTCATGTCTGTAAAGGACTTGCTGTAATTACCTGTAGCAATATGCACACCGTTGCCCATCTCCCAACCGCGGCGATACAGCGTGTAATCCGGCACTTCTTCCATAGGAAAGGGTAGCCACGGACGGAAGTAATAATTGTCTGCAGTGTAATCGTAGCGGAACAGTAGCCCGTTTTCATAATTGAAATTGAATGTTCTTCCGGTAGTGGGATTGCCATCGTTATCATACATATACTCATAACGGTTATCCCAACGGATTACCTGCGTTCCATACTCATATCCAAATGCAATCATGTGATTACCACTGGAATAGACAGACTTTTCACCTGACGCCTCATTTACCTGCCATGCAGGACCGTAGAAGTCAATCAAGCCCGCAGTCCACAGACCTTCTCCATCTACAGAGGTACAATAATTCCAATATCCATAGATGGCAAGATAATCATTGGCATTCTGCATAATGATTCGGTCATAGCAATTTGCCTGACCGAAGTTGAAGTTTCCTGCAATCTGCAGATTACCGCCATTAAATGTAAGTTTGGCACCATCGCCTTCGCTCCACAGCTCAGGCGCACTGGTCATAAAGGACATATCGCCATCAATAGCAAGTACACAGCCATTCAGATCAAGATTCCAGTTGTAAAGCCACATTCCGCCATCTTTATATGTATGAGAAAGGAGCTTAACATTACGAACAACAGGTGTGTCTGAAGATGTACCTGCATACAGATCATAGTTGTTCGAGAACCATGCATAATCCGTTTCATCAATTACACCGTTCTCATTAATGTCCATATACTCATAATAATTGCTATCTCCGAGCGTTTCGCCTTCGAGGCTGTTCAGCGCAGTGAGTTCAGTTTCATCTACAACGCCATCTACATTTGCATCAAGATTACAGAGAATCGTGTAATCCACACCGGAGCATTCGGTTACATATTGACTGAATAATACGGAATCCGTTGCTCCGATTGTACCATCTTTGTCAAAATCATATGTTGCAATGTGACTCGCATCAGTACTGCCAATAAGGGAAGTAAAGCATTCAGTATCTTCAGCGGAGACAATGCCATCTTTATTTAAATCAAGACAGTAGTAGGAATTGTAATCCGTGCCGATTTCATTGATATGGGATTGCCAGGATGCAATATCTTCTGAAGAAATGCTTCCGTCCGAATCAAGATCAAAATATGCATTATAATTTGCAGTTGCAGCTCTAGCGCCTAGACAATCTTCCACAAAGGTGAGGTCATTAGGATCCAGAACCTCATCGCTCCATGCGTTTCCGTTGCTTTCGTTAAAGAGGGTATCACCCGGAACAAGTGCAATTGGTTCTGTGACAGTACTCAATTCATAAGCACCGTTACCCATTCCCTTGAAAAACTGCGGAACATATCCATCACACTCAATCTTGATGTTGGTATCATTGCTGACACCTTCAACTCCAACCTCAAAGTAACCATTTTCTGCTACATTAACAGAATTCACCGCTGTCCAACCATCATAGAGGATTACTCTTGCGTTAGTAGGTACTCTGCCATCCAGTAAAGATACATAACCGGTAGCAACCAGAATCGGTGAAAAGATAGATTCTTCTTCCGTCTGCGTAGCTTCAGTATCCACATCAAAATAGGTGATATTGCCTAATCCATCTGTAAATTCCAGAGCTTCAGTTTCAAGATTTTCTGCCGCCTCATTCTGCTCAATTGCGGTTTGAATCTCATCAATTGTTGCCGCATGTGCAACACCTTGTGCAGTACCGTCACCATAGATCAATGCTTGTCCTACAAACATGAACGCCAACGTAGCAGACAGAATTCGTTTGTATAAATTCGCCATTACATTCTTCCTTTCCAAGTCGATATTGATGTCATCACATCAGCTTTTTGAGAACTAACTTAAAATAATCTTGCCAAGAATAAATAGTTAGTCAATCACATCCTTTTGAACACTTTCTCCAATTCATCATAGTAATTCTAACACAAGAAATCAGCGATAATACTATGAGAGGGCAATTAGGCTTCAGAAGCTCCTTCATTATCTGAAGCACCGCTAATAGCATTACCACTGAAAATATCCAGCACTATTATGAAATTGAAGTACAAAATCCTCCTGTATAACTGAACAATGTTGTGAAAGAGTATTATAGCTCAAGCATAAACCCTATTTCATCGTTACAATATCCAGGAGGATTTTCAGCTATTGCTCCACGCCTTTTATCATAGGGCTTCCGAGCTTTTTTCTGCCATGCCAAATGCGTTAGAACTTACGAAGGTTCTTAGCGTTCTGTGGCAGCGGTTCCTGATGCGTAATGCAGATGCAAGCAGAATTCACAGTCATAGACGTAATCATCAATGCAAATGCAGCTAAAAACCCGGCATACTTTTCAATGAACTTCTTCACAACAAGTCACCTCCTTTGCTATTTACTGGAAATAAAATTATAGCATAAAAGGATGACTCGTGCGAGAACTTGCAGTGAAATGCCGGGTTTCTTGTAGTCAAATGTCAAAAAACATCATTTTTTTGTAGTTTTTGGAGTGCTTACTACTCCGGAAGATAAAGTAATAAGTCAGTGGTGAAAATCTGGTTATCATGAGTGATTTCCATATAGCCGTTGTATTTTTCCACAACCTTTTCAATACTCTTTATGCCGAATCCGTGATTACGGGTATCTTTCTTCGTAGTTACAATCTCTCCATTCTCATAACGCACATTCGTTTTATACGGATTTGACATACTGATAATTAATCGTTCCTGACCATACACCACTTTTAAAGATAATGAACGTTCTTCTTCGGGCAACTGCATAATAGCAGAAAGTGCATTATCAAACAGGTTCCCAAGTATTGTAATAATATCCGCAATCTCAATTGAAAGCTCAGAAGGAACAGCAATATCCGCAGTTACTCTAATATGATTTATCATCGCATTTTGCAGTTTGTAATTAATAATGCCATCTACTGCCACATTACCTGTGGTACTATAAACAGCTCTTTCACCTGTCAATTTAGACAAGGTCTGTAAATACACTTTCAAATCATCATATTTCCCTTTGATCAAAAGTTCATTCATGGCAACAAATTGATTATTAAGGTTGTGACGAAAAGCCTGTAATTCCTGCGTCGATGTCTGCATCAGTTCACACTGTTTGCAGTATAATTCATTTTCTTTTTCAATCAAAGCAAATCTTGATTTCTGAGCATAGCTCTCTGCCAGTGAATCATACAGGTAAAATGCTGTAATATTTAATACAAACATAAGGACAATGGATGTGATTGCTTGTATCTGTGAAACCCTTTTCGCTTCAAGAAGCATAATTTCCATAATCAAGGTAATAAGGGGAATCAAAATCGCTGCCATCCACGAAAACACGCTAACTTGCTGATTGTTTTTTACAGCCTTGAATCGTTCTACAAGCAATGCCATCATATATGTGAGTAAGCGCATTGCCACTAATCCCAATGTATCACTATAAGCGCCTTCTGTAAAAAATGAAAATTGCAGATATCCTGTGCAAGCTGCAACGATAAATTCCGGTATCAGCATAAAAACCAAAATATACAGTGCACTCAAAAACTTCTTTTGTATGTTTGACTTATAATTGAAAGTGATACAGAACATCAGAACATAATTCATTACAAGTAAAAAGATTGGAATATCAATAAACAAGTACACAGAAATGACCAATACAGTATATATAACATAACTGATTACACATATGACCTCATTTGTTTTTCTTTCCCTAAAGAAAATTTGCATAAACCTATGCAGAAATATCGTATTAAACGGACTGGTAATCAGGTATGCTATCGTATAAAAATCAGTTGGCATCAAATTACACTTCCTTTCTCAAATGCAATCTGTATTTTGGCGACCTCTGTTCTCTTACCTTTGGCAACAGGTATTTCATCACCATTAATCATAATAATACAGTTAATGCGGAATGCTTTAATGAATCGATAGTTTACAAGATATGATTTATGCGGTGAAAAGAACCCCTGTCCCTTCAGCTCTGTATGAATCTTTTCCAGGGCAGCATAAAAGCTTTCCTGTCCATCCTGTTTTTGAATAATAACCTTGCGGTCATCACTTTTGAAGTACAAGATGTCACTTCGTTTTACCCAAAATGTATCGTGACCGTATTTGTAATGGAATAGTTCATTCTGATTACCATAAATTCGGAGATATTTCTCAACAACAGCGTTAATCTGTTCTACTGTGAAAGGCTTTGCAATAAATGAAAACGGACGAAATGCAAACAATTGGCGGTCATATCCATCCTTCCCTGATACAAAAACAATCTGTGTTGTTTCATCCTGTATCACATCGCGGATTTCGTGAGCGACATCTATACCATTGCACTGCACAAGTTCAATATCCAGAAAAATCAGATGATATTGAGTATTATTGTGCAGATGATTCAAAATGGATTCACCGGAATTAAATATATCCACATCCGCTTTCAGGTGCATTGTACTGCAATACTCACAGATAATGCATTCTATACTGGAACAGATAATGTTTTCATCATCTACAATTGCAATTCTTATCATATTCACACCACCTAATTAGTATTTTACAATAATTATACTATATTCTCTGCAATTTTTCAAGTCAAATAACGTATTATCGACAAGATGTTCTGCATTTAAGCGGTTGTATTGATCAGAGTACGAGCATATTCCATCAAAATTGTATATAATAGTAATAGGGGCGGTAACCTTTCGCAAATTTAGGTCATTCCTGCGATTCATTAAAAAAGCAACGTATTTTCGTAGAATTTACTGTTTTCAAAGACAATACTTCTGACGGCGAATTAACTTTATGCTGCAAATACCAGCAGACGCATACACTCAGCCTTACGCTCCATAGAAGAATGCACATAGCGGTTCAATGTCGTTTCTACAGAACAATGCCCCAATAACTCAGACAAAGTTTTTACATCAAATCCTGCCTTGACGCAATTAGTCGCAAACATATGACGCAATGCATGATAATTAATTGACGGCAGATCTGCTTTTTTCAAAATTGATTTGAATCGATACTGCATTGTACGAGGTTCAATAATTCGTTCACTTCCGGAAAGAACATAGCTGTCATTTCTCTGATGAAAACGATTCAACATATCCGCAAGAAACTCTGGCAAAGGAATCTGTCGCATTGAGCTTCTGCTTTTAGGCTTACCGATAGAAATAGTTGTAGCAGAGACAGAACTCATTGTTTTGATACGCTGTACAGTACGATTGACGGTCAAAATGCTTTTTTCCAAATCAATATCCGACCATTTCAGGGCACACACCTCTCCCACACGAAGTCCAGTATACATACTGAGTAGTACGCAAAGCGAAGTTTTACTGTTTTCCTCCATAAGAGTATGGCAAAGCTGCTGTTGTTGTGATTCGGTCAATAGATGCAGTTCTTTTTTCTCTGCTTTTGGCAGGACTACATTTGCAAGCGGATTCTGGAAGTTGTGTGTAATAGCTGTGTATTTTGCCATTGACTTGAATACAATAACAATATCGCACACATATTTCGCTGAAAGACCGGATTTCATTTTCTCGTCAATAAAAGTATGAAGCATTTTTGTGGTCAACTTCTCATAGCGAATACCTCCGAAAGCAGGTAGAATATGCTTATCAACTTTCATTCTGTAGTTGGCATAGGTTGATATCTTGACTTTCAGCTTTACTGCGGACATCCACTCCTCAAAAAGCTCTTTCACCGTCAAACGACCGGAGAGTTCATGTTTTACAGGTACCGACTTCAATGACATCAGTCTTTCCTTAACATCCTGATAAGTTTTAGCGTAAACAGAACGATATTTCGCCTTGCCGTTCACATCATAACCTACCTTATAACGACCTTCCCAGCGGCCGTCCTTTCGCTTATAAATATTTTCTCCTCTTCGTGCCATAGATAACTCTCCCTTCTGCAGACCATCATTCCGACGGTCTATGTGATTTATTTTATTGAAAATCGAACTGAAATGGGCTTCAAGAATTGTTTAAGCCGACGATTTTCTATTCTTCGTTGTGATTTTTTACAATTTCATCTTGACTTTTTAGGTTGTTTATTATATACTTAATATGATTACATAGAATTGCACATCACCGCAAATGACCTAAATTTGCGAAAAATAAAAGGCAGATTCATTTTGATTTGAATCTGCCTTTTGAAGTATATTTTGTTGTTAGTAACTTGGTGTCTGCTGACCATATTCCTCCTTTATACCAAGCTCCTGCTTATACTTTCGGATCATACGCTGAATCTTGCTGTCAACCTTGGATTGCAGCTTCTTGTGACTCTTGTTATAGTCATCTTCAATCGCATGACTTAAGCTGGCAAACAGTCCGAAGATAGTTGATGCGAATGCAGTATTTTCTCTCTGTTCCATGTTGTCGAGGAGCTGCTGTGCATACTCGTTACCATATTCTGCAGATTTTGTGTGCCATTGCACTGCAAGTTCAACGTCACGTTCAATACCATCCGCACCAAAGAGATACAGCTTACCGAGCCTGTATGCAGATACCGCATCTCCGTTTTCTGCAAGCTCTGTGAATTCTTCCACAGCTTTATTCACATCCAAAGGAATGTGTTCACCTGTAAGCTGCTCTATAGCAATCATGCGTCGGGCATTGGTATTTCCGTGCTTGGCTGAACGTGAGAAGTATTCCAAGGCTTTCGGAATATCCTCATCCGTTCCAAGCCCATACCGATACATTCTGCCGAGCTTATATAGCAGGTTATCATCTGCGCGATCGCTTTCTTCAAGTTTCAAAAAGCCATCCAGTGCCTGTGCATAGTACTGCTGAGCCGTTTCTTCATTCTTTACCATTACTTCACCGTTTGCATACATCTGTGCAACGGCATACGCAGCATAGGGCAATCCCTGTTCTGCCGCTTTCATATACCAATGCAGAGCCTGTCGTTTGTCTTTATAAAATCCGTTACCGTAATAATACTGATTTGCCAGACTGAACTGTGCAATCTTATTTCCTGCAATTGCGGATTTCAGAAACCAACCGAATGATTCTGCATAGTTCTGTTCAGCACCCAAACCGTAGCAGTACATCTTGCCGATACGGTATTGCAGATACGGCTGCAGTTTCTGTGACATTGGTTCAAGCTCAAGGAAACCATCAAGCGCCTGCTTGTAATATGCGTCTGACTTTTCTTTGTCATCAGCATACACTTTTCCAAGGTCATGGATTGCAAGCACATTTCCTTTCTCTGCTTCGGAATGAAGCAATGCCACAGCTTCTTTCTTGTTATCATCTGTTGCATCCTTTTTGTAATACAGCTTGCAAGCTCTTTTGTAATCATCCGACCACTGAATGTGCAGATTGTTGCTTTCAACTTCAATCTCCACAGCATCTTCATCACTCCATGTGAAGATGTCGTTATCAATATCACTGAAAGCAGTATCGTCACTATCATCGTTCTGTGGAACAGAATGCGGGCTTGGTTCTGGCATTTGCATATCAAGCACCGCACGAATAATCATATTCTTCACAGGCTTGAACACCTTGTTATCGGCAAGCAGTGGAAGCTCTGGTTCTCTTTGCGTGTAAATCTTATACTTCAGCCGTTCCAATTCGCACCACTTTTCATAGAGCTGTGATATTTCTTTATCCTTTGCAAGCTCTACAAGTATATCATCGACAGTTCGCTTTACATCCTGTGGCAGATAGCCATAGACCTTTTTGCCGCTAACCGTTTGCAACTGTTCATATAGCTTTTTCACCAACTTCTCCAATTGTGGATTGTGGAATGTGCTGTTCTGAATCTGCATTACCATTTGATACACCTGTTCCTGCGATATAGATTTCAACTCATCACGGCTCAGTGTCTGTTCCTGATAGATGCTCTGCAGGTCATCATGGAAGATATCATTTGCAAACGCAGAACGGATTTTGTCAATACCTTCTCGGCTGAGATACCCTTGCTTGGGATTGGTGGAATATACAATCAAATGAATGTGCGGATGATGTGTCGTATCATGAAACGCAGCATACCATTTCAGATTACTCATTGGGATTCGTGACTGTTCTGCAATGACAGGAATCTGCCGCTTGACAAGCTCACGCCAGCGGTCAGAGTTATCGTAGCCAAGACGTATTGCATCTTCACGGCGAAGCGAAACAACATGACTCCACACATTACCCTTGTGATGAGCAACCTCATCTGCAACCTGATTCAGCACGATAGGCTCATCGCTGTCATTGAATAATCCATGCGCACCACGCTGCTCTGCACCCGGACGTTTTGCCATGTAGCCGACAAAATTCTGGCGGTTACCAATCACATCTGCATGACGTTCAATGATCGTTGTGATAAGTTCACTTGCATTCTGTACTGTTGGATGTGCAGCGTAGTCCTCATATTCAAGATAGCGTTTTGCTTCGGGAAAATCATTGAGCAACTCGGATAGCATTTCTTTTTGTTTTTCTGTGGTAGTAGCATTGGAGTTATATTGATTCTGTTCACGCTTCTCAACAGTTTCACGGGTTGCGATATACTTTGTGTAGTTTTTACGCTTGGTTACGTTTCTTGTACTGCCGCTTTTGAGATAACGGCTTGTGACGATGATTTGTGATAGGGGCATGGGATCACTTCCTTTCGGGGGATTGTTTTTCAAGATATTGTATATAGAGAGCCTATATTTTCAGTTTGTTTCTGGGATGCTTATTTTTGAGTATTTCCTTTTGTTTTGACGATGTAACGTGTGTATAGATTTGTGTAGTGGTTATTGAGCTATGTCCCAACATCCTTTGTATATACCTTATATCAACATCTTCTTCTAAAAGAAAAGTAGCAAACGAATGACGGAACATGTGAGGTGTGATATGTATTGAAATATTGCATTCTTCACAGCATCTTTGAAGCATATTCCTTACTGACTGTTCAGTTAATCTTCGTTTCAGTTTGTTTACAAAGAACATTTCGCAATTAGAAATGTCTTGTTCGTGAAGCATATAATACTTCTTTAAGATAGTTACAACTTCTAGGTTTTCAATAGGTATGATACGCTCCTTCGCTCCTTTTCCAAAGAATTTTATAGAATTCCCTTGTAAATCAACATCATTTACTTTTAGAGTACAAATCTCCGCAATTCTAGCACCCGTGGCAAACAACAGCTCTATAACAGCAACATTTCGCACAGCACATTTCAACTGGTATTCAGTGGTCGCCTGATCTATTTGCAAATAAAGGTGCGATATTATTTGATTCACTATATTAAGCGGAATTGTTTTAGGCAGCAGCAACGGCTCCTTTATTGTTGTTTCAATTTTGTCGAAAGGATTACATTCGATTAAGTCATGAATCAAAAGATAATGACTAAACGACTTCAATGTTGCAATTTTGCGTTTAACTGTCTTAGGTTTATACTGCATATTCAAAAACCCGATATAATCCCATAATGCAGTCTTTGTCAAATCTTCGGAAAACGCTTCATATTGCCTCAAATCGATTTTGTATGCTTGAATCGTCTTGGTACTTAAGTTCTTATGGTACTGGCAGTAGTTCAAGAAATCAGCTGTATACAATTTGTACTCAAACATTATCAACACTCCTGATTATGTATATAGTATATAGTCGGCAGTTCCTGCCGATTTAATTATACCAGCCATGCAGTTATTAGAAAAGATTCACACGATATCTCCTGTCAGAATCGACAAAAGTATTGACTATATTGGCGAAATATGGTATACTAGTAGCAAAGAAACGCAACCGTTGATAACTACAAATTATCGGAGGACTGATATGAAAAATGATAATTTCGATTTTTTCTTGAGTTACTCGCACTCTATCGAATTATCGGAAATGATAGAAATAATAGATGATTTTGAAGAATGTGGAATACGAATTTGGATTGATTTTGAACATATAACTGCTGGTACAAAAATATCAGAAACATTTGATTATGTTTTAATGAAAACAAGATGCTGGAATGGAGCTATAATTCTTATTGATTCTACATACTTTAACAAATCTTGGTGTATGAAAGAACTTAATTATTTCATTGATAATAGCGTTCCAATTTTCCCTTTTAGTTATAATTATAGTATTGATGAAATTGTACGTCAGCAATCCATTTTGAACTGTTATAACATAATCTTGCTTGACAAAAAAATAATAAATCCATCTTACTCATTCACCATGCTAAAGCATATTATGAATTATATAGTTTCTAATTTAGATTATTATTTTGACACTCAAAATTTATCCCTAATTGACCCTATATTATATGAACTGTGGATTTCTTTTAATCAACGAGAAATTTTAAAAAAAGGTAAAAGCACACTTAAAATACTTAAAGCGAGTTCTATATCACATTGGGTTAATTACAAGTATTATTCAAATGTTAATATTCAAAGCGATCACATAATGCAAATTTTTTATCGATATATATCTTTCTTACATAAAAAAGCTCTTTCAACAAATATAAATGATGATAAATTATTGGATATGTGTATTCACAAAATATTATGCTATATGATAAAAAGCACTGTATCTGGAATTTAATATTGGTAAAATCTCCTATTGCTTAATTTCATTAATATCTTTCAAAATATTCAAAATAATATCTATCATTTGATCATCCAATCTGCAACTCAACAATTCATCCATGTATGGTTGGAGGTATTTGTATTTTTCTATGTTAGATTTAATCTCGTCGTAGATTTGCTTTGCAGCATATCCTGTTGCGCCTATGGGAATAACATATTTATTTAATGACGTTGCTATTTGAAATTCTTTAATAACTCCACTTGAATTGACTACATTATTATCAACTTTTTTATTTCCAAACAAAAAAACTACCACACCACTTTGACCAATCATATCTTCGTGATAATGTTTTTGCAGTAACTTTCCGTTATCTGTTTGTAAATCAAAAGATGGTCGCGGACGCATAGTGAGATATCTCTCAACGTTTTTCGATTTATTATTCATAATTTCATCTAAACTACCACTTATAATGAAACTACCGACACCATTTCCGAATCCTGTTATAATATGATAATTATTTTTGATTAATGTTTGTGAAAGCAGAGTCAAGAATTGAGGTGCTGAATCCCACTTTCCATATTCATACGCACTTCCTGACATGAAAATTCTTCTAGCAAAATAATTGTTTTTCAAGTTGAGTAGTATTTCAGTTATTTCTTTGTAGTCGTCTATCAATACCGTGTTGATAGAATAACGCAGAAGATCTTCAATTCTTAATTTCTGTTTGGTTGAAGCGTAAATATAATCCTCATCTGTTTTGTAATCATTGCGATTTATTTTTTTTAACAAACAATAGTGACTACGCTGATTATCGTTAAGTAAAACCCTTATTCTTGAAAGAATAGAATTTAAGTTTGGATCCGCAAAACTAAAACCAATAAAAACAAAGGTTTTTGAAATAAGATCTCCTTGCAAAGCTGTTGAAAACAAGGAACGATAAATATTATATGCCTCATAGTCATCCTTTGTTAATACAGCTGAGGATGGATCCGATATATCGCCGTGCATTTTATATACAACTACATCTCGATTACGTAGTGATAGTGATAAATTGTTTTGGTTGATTTTAACATCTACTTTCTTATTTTGTTTTTTTAGTTGTTGCTCAATTAATGAATCATAATTTGTTGTCCAATATGTGCATATTGGCAATTCCGATAACACTTGAATATTGACATTATTTTCAATATTTTCATTGAATTTGTCCATTATTATTTGGTTTATAGCTGATCGTCCACCACGTTCATTTTTGTAATATTGTGCTACTGCTACTAAATCTGTTTCCTTATTTATGTCGAGTCCTATGTCATCCGCCAAGTCACTTAACAATTCTTTCCAATCAACATATCCTGCACTTCTAGACAATCCTGCCCCCGCAAAGACTGCGGCATAATTTTCGTTAATAGCTTTTAAATATTCCCTAATAAATTCTTTTTTTGTAATGGTACTCATTTTTCATATCAGTCCTCCGATAATTTGTAGTTATCAACGGTTGCGTTTCTTTGCTACTAGTATACCATATTTCGCCAATATAGTCAATACTTTTG
>JAFSBM010000213.1 GCA_017437285.1 Ruminococcus sp.
ATTGCTGCCATACTTTTCACCACCTGTTTTTTCTTTAGTATAGCACATTTGAGGACTATTGTAAATTGACAAATTCACGATTTTTTCTTCCACCCTTTTACTTTCAACATTGTTGAATTCTCTGGGGGACTGAATAGTTACCTTTTAAATTTGGAAGGTTGCGGAACGCATATTCTTTTATCCAGTAACAGCCATTCGGAATAAACAAATTGTCAACTTCTGTATTGAGTTTTGGAAAGTCCTCAAACAATACCGACAATGTATCGTTGGGGAGCATAATTATTTGGTTTTTATCTATCATTCTTGAACCTCTTTCTTATTCGATAGTTCCGAAGAAGTAAAACCATTCTTCTTTGGTATAAATTCTTAATGGAGGAAGAAATTCAAGCATTCTGCTTTCTCTTTCCTCCGATACGTAACTCTCGCATTCTTCTCTTGTACCCTCTTTGTAGATACATCCGTCACTATCAGATACAAAGCAAGTTTTAGCAATTTCTTGTTTTATCGATAACGGAGGTGTGATAAATTCAATAATTTCATTCTTACTGGACATATTACTTTATAAACTCCTTTCTGTGCTATAATAGCACAATTTACATTTGGAAAAGAAAAAAGCTCCTGTTATTTTCAGAAGCTTTCTTGTTAATATTAACTTGTATTCTCAATTCCACTTTACGCTTGAAATAGCTATGGTTATCGTTTTAACGAAGGTGGATTTGACTTTAATATATTATTAATCACATCTTCATCATCAAAATAATACTTAATCACTATTATTCCGCCTTTTTTCTTTGATGAAAATTTGAAACCAGAATCCTGAAGTAATTTAAGTTCAGTTTCTGTTATAGTTTTGTATCTATATATCTCTGAAAGATTGGAACGTATTGCTTTTTCAAGCTCTGGTATGTCATTGACAATAGTATCCCACATATCCTCAAGTCTAATAGAGCCATAATCGTGTGCAAGATAATTTCTTAATCCCTTGACCTGATGCCACGGAATATCTGGAATTTCCTTTTTTATATCATCAGAAAGTTTTGTTGACAATTCACCGATTTGCAATATTGCCATATTGCAAGCGTATTGGTATATTTTATCTGATAAAAAATTCTCAATAGTGTTTCCGTGTTTTTTACGAAAGTCGGATATATCAGAACAGTATTCTAATATGTGTTCTAATATTGAAACATCTCTGTTAAGCATACATCAAAACCTCCTCATCAATAATTTGATAAAGCAATCTCGGACCAGCTGAACTATGGGATACGACATCAACTTTCTTACCGAACAGGGTTTCCAGTTCCTCAATTATTTCAGCATAAGTAAATAAAGTAATTGATTCTGAAAAATTGATAACAAGGTCAATATCGCTTTTCTCGGTTGCTTCACCACGAGCATAAGAGCCGAAAAGATAAACTTCTTTAAAAGAATATTTTTCAGCTATCGGAGTAACAATTGTTTTTATTTCTTCAATTGTATAAATCTTATTGTTCATAATCATTCCCCCTTTATTATATTATACCACATATGAATAAATTTTTCAATAGAAATTTATCTCTTAATAATATTTCCTGTCTGTAAAATTTTCTTGATATTTTCCTCATCTTTCTTTTCATAAGCTATATTATAAAGTGACTTATCATCAGAATTAGTAAAGTAAGCAAATATTACTCCCGATGCGGTAAGAGTATCAAGCTGTTCTTTGGTAAGCTTCGTTCTGAACGACAGCTTTTCTCCATTAAGAGCTGCTTGTTTTTTCAGCTGTGCGTAAATACGATTGTTTTTCTGCTGCGGAGTTTCTATAGATTTTTTCTTTTCCGCAGGATGAATAAGTTTCTTTATCAGTTCAGCCTTTTCAGGTAGAAAAGCTATGTTCAGCTTATCGCCTTTTTCAAAATAAGCGAACTGAATGTAATTCTCTTTGAGTATCTTCATCTGTTCTGCTGTGACGAGCAAATAGTTAAGCTTTGTATTGCTTTGTTCAGCAATTTCTTTAAGCTCATTATAGGTTTTCCTGTTTGCTATTTTCTCACTTTGTTCATCAAGCTGTGCTTGTTTGCTTTGCAGATTAAGAATTTCACCGAGAAAATTTTTATCCTTTGCTTTTACAGTAATCGTAACGCTATTGTTGTTCTTGTCAATCCGTCCAGAAAAAAGTATCGGCTGATTTACAAGCAGCAACAGCTTATCAAGTGTAACCTTAACGGAGTAATTTTGTCCTGCTGCTGTTGTCAGTTCATTGTATCTGATGTTACCAAAGTTGATGTATTCATATCTTTGCTGCTTCGGAACTGTCTGAACTTTTTTATAATAGACTTGCTTACGCTTTTTGTAGTTTCTATTATAATTTTTTCTTTTCCGAATGGATAAAAGAAGTATCAGGCAACGGATAACAAAATCGAAAATGTTTCTTGAATACAAAAGTGACTTTGCTGAAACATGACTGCATTTTACTGCACGTTGTTCACGAACTACACGAGCAGGAGCAGAGGGAAGATAATTATTACGCTTGAATATCTGTTGTTCGTAATACTCCCAATTGCTTTTGACTTCTGGAGAAGTCTTTTTCTTTTTCACAGGAGCTGACGTGTTAAGCTCCGATTTAGGTTCTATTTCAGCCTTTTTGAAATATCCCATTTTCTTTTCAAGGTTTTCTTTTGTGAATTTGTCACCAAAGGTTTTGGCAAGGGTATCAACTCTTATTCCTTTTTTCTCACCGTTCTTTGTCAGCGTTATGTGACTATCAGTATAGCGAACGGTATAGTCTTTTTTCTCCATAAAGGAAATAAATTCTTCTTTACTCTTGCAGCACTCAACAGCTTTTTCAAGGTCACGGACAAGATTTATTTTCCAGGACTTTCCTTTTAGTCCGAGCTGATAAGTCGTGCGGTCAATGCCCTTGAACTTTGATTCTTTTGTTATAACTCCAAGACCGTTTGCAAGACAAAGCTTGTCACTTTCCTTGCGAATTTCAGCAAGTGACTTTTTATTGCTGTGCCATTTCTGCCCTGTAACGACGTTACAGGAATTAACAATAATGTGATTGTGCAGATGTTCACGGTCAATATGAGTTGATACAACCACTTGAAAATTTGGAAACATTTTCTTAGCAAGCTCCACACCAATCTTGTGTGCTTGTTCTGGAGTAACATTATCGTCCTTTTGAAACGATTGGTAATAATGATGTGCTATTACTCCTTTGTCCTGGTCAAATGCTCTACGCATATTTTCAAAATCTTTGTAAGTGTTTTTTGAACTGCAATTCAAGTAAGTTGCTTTTTCACCGACAGAGGAACTTACATCGCTTAAATGATTCAAGCGATTGTCGAGATGTTTTTTCATTTCTTCAAGTGAAAGTGCCTTTTCCTCTTTTGTGATATATTGAATTGCATTGTCCATATGTGTATCACATCTGATTGAAGTTTGTCCTATATATGCCATTATACTTCAATCTCATCTTTTGAATTTTTTATCACATCAATCAGATTACCCAGAAGATTCTGAATATCGGAAAGTTGACTTTCAACTGTTTCAATCTGTTTCTGCGAAACTGATTTATGAGTGTTTGCCACCATTGCTATCTGATTGACATTTGTACCAATTTTGATAATCTGTCTGATGAGTTCGGGAAGTTCATCAACGACAATTATCTTCTTTTGTTCCGACAGAGCAAGGAGATATTGTGACATACTCATTCTTGCTTCTGCCGCTTTCGATGATAGTTTTTCTTTCTCCGAATGTGAAAACCTTAATGATACACGTTCGGTTTTTAATCGTGTCATTTGTAACCGCCTTTCAACAGATTTTTGATTCTCAAAAATGTTTCGCTCTCCCAGGAGAGCGAGCAGGAACTGTCTGCCCCTGCACTCCGACCACTATGTAATTTAGTATGCTGAAAGCATACAAAATCACGTAGTGGCAAGCATAGAATGTGTACGCCCACGGACGTACATATTCGCTTGTTAGGGGAGTTCCCCTAATACCCCCTGAATGATGTTTTGGTCAACATCAATTTCAGAAATCGCTACGCTCACTTTGCCGTCAGAGGACGGAATATTTTTACAAATTCTGTGAAGCAGAATTTACATCTGGAGAAGAAACATTTTCTGTTTCCGCTGTGCTGTTATTGGCATTAAGCTGATTAAGTGTACTCATCAAGTCAGCCTGTGAAAGTCCTTTGGACTTCATAAGTTTAAGCAGCTCATTAGCAAAGGACTGTTCTTTTTCTGCTTTTACTGTTTTGAGTTCAGCTTTATATTTTTTGATTTTCGCTTTGCTTTCCTCAATTATAAGTTCCTCTTTTGCAATAGCATCTTCAAGCTTTGCTATTTTCTGGTCGTGTGAAATTTTACTCATTTTGAATTAACCTCCAAATTTGCTTTTTAATAATTTTCGTTGACATATACATTGTCGGCATCGTTTTTATCAAGTTCTGATAAAGCAAATCTTACTCCGTTTAAAAGAAGTTTAATTTGCTCATTGCTGAAATCTGCCTTTTTAGCTGCTGAAATCAGATATCCTTTAATGGTGTTGTTGTACCAACCACCATTACAAAGATATGCTATCTGTTCCTTACTGAGTGACATTGCCCAATTCATAAGTTCCATTTCATTTTTAACAGATTCGGAAATGTATTTTTCTTCTTCGGATTCGTTCTTATTTAAACTATCCGATTCATCATCAGAAAAAATATCAGTATCGTTTTTTTCCTCTAAATAATCTTCATCGGGAATTTCCATAAGAAGAATATCATCATCGGTAACAATCTTTTCTTCTGTTTTTTTCTTTGCCTTTTTCTCTGTTTTCTCCTTATGCTCCTTGACAGCTTTGGTTGTAATTTCCTCCACAGGAGTTTCAGCAATGATTTCTTTCTGTTCTTGTTCGGGAAGTTTTGCAATGCTGTCCGCAGTTGCTATTGTCATATCTCCGCTTTCAACAGCTTCGATAATTTCGGGAACTGCATTGTGCTTTATGTTCTCAATCTTGCCGACCTGTGCAGGAGAAACATTAAGCATTTCAGCAACTTTTTCTCTTAACCGTCCTTTGATTTTTACTCCCTCGTGTTTAAGATTATCAAGAGTATCTTTCAAGATTTCATACTGCTTAAAAAGTTCTGAATCTGTCATAACTCTTGTCGTTGCATTGAGCATAATTAAATCAAGAATTGTTTCACTCTTTGATTTTATTCCATCCACAAAACAAGGAATGTATTTAGAGTTGTATCTGTTTTCGTTTACTAAACGCTGAATAGCGGTAAATCTTCTGTGACCGCTTTTGATGAAATATGTTCCACGGTTTTTGCTGTCCTCAACAACAACAATGTTGTGCTTAAGTCCCTGTCTTTCAATATCATCTGCAAGAATTTCTATATCACTTAAAGAATAAAAATTATCCATACTCGGCTTGATTTTTTTAAGCTCTATCATTCGAATACTATCCTTAAAGCTATCAGAAGCGGCAGACTTTATATCTGCCGCAATTGATGTATCAATTGTAAACTTCTTCGCCATACTTAACCAACCTTTCTGATAATTTCTTCTGTGAGTTCCACAAATTTCTTTGCAGGATTCAACCAGTGCATATATTCATAAGCTGTAAGCTTATAGTTCATACTGTTGCGGATTATATTTGAATAAGGGATAGCAGTATTGAAAATTTTATCACCGAGATTATTTTCAAGAAGCTTTTTCAATTCTTCATCCGCTTTATTTTTCCTGTCATACTTTGTAATAACACAACCGATGAAAGCTGTGTTAAGTTTTGTTATTGTATCTGTAACTTTTGCAATTCCCTGGATAGCGAATGTGCCAAGTTCTACAGGAACTATAACACCGTCTGTAATGCTAATGATTGCTTCTGTAAGACTGTTCAAAGCAGGAGGCAAGTCGAGCAGAACGTAATCATATTTTTCTTCCCAGAAGCGTATAATCTTTGTGAGATTATTTATAATTTCCGTATCGTCAAGCTGTTGGAATTTTTCTGTACAACGATTCATTTCGGAAGTAGATGTAAGTACGTTTATGTTATCGTATCTTGTTTCTGATAAAGCCGATTCGGGAGAAATAGTGTAATCAGTAAGTACACTTTCCAATCCGATTTCGCTTATATTATCAGCAAGAAAACGTGAAGCGTTCTGCTGTCCGTCACAATCAACTACAAGTACTTTTCGCTTGTAAACCTGACCGAGAATGTAAGCAACATTCAACGCTGTTGTTGTTTTAGAAACTCCGCCTTTGTTGTTAAAAAAAGCTATTGATTTCATTTTATTTGCCCTCTTTCTGCACTTTGATTTGTGCGTTTTTATTTCCACTTTTTTGATATATGAGCATAGAAAAAGGACGGAAGTGGGCAACCGTCCTTGTATATGTTTGCAACCATATTCTATGCCGTTATTAATCCTTTGGAGGAAGAATAACCTATTGTTAATGTGATGATTGGTCTCCAAAACCGCGTGCCGAGGGTTCAAGTCCTTCTGCCCCTGCCAAATCATTAAAGCCTGTATTTCGAGAAAACACCGAAATACAGGCTTTTTTCTTGCTTAGGCAAAACAGTTCGAACTGCAATTTTGCAGTTGTGTGTGAAGAAATAACGGTTGTTTTTCACACGTTTTCACACGAAATTCACACGAAAAAAGGTGGTATAACGTTACAACAAGCCAGCTCCCTTACGGGAGCTGAGTTTCTATATGCTATAATTTGAATTCTATTTCCCAAAATCACAAATATCTTGATTTCGGGAAATAGAAATGATATAATAAATGCAGTACAAAGCATTTTCAGATGACTTTGAATAAATGAAAACGAGGAAGAAAAAATGAATATTGATAACACACTTTACAACGGACGCCCAACTGACAAGCGATCCGAGGTTGAAATGGCTATATATGATAAACTTGACTCTCTTGGCATAGATTACAAGCGTGCTGACCACGAACATGCTGACACCATGGAGGACTGCCTTGCTATTGAGAAAGTTCTAGGGGCGAAGATATGCAAGAACCTGTTTCTCTGCAATCGCCAAAAGACAAACTTCTATATGCTGCTTATGCCCGCTGATAAGCCTTTCAAAACAAAATTTCTGACTTCACAGCTGAATTGTGCAAGGCTTTCTTTTGCGGAAGCTGATAAAATGCAGGAGTATCTGCACACTATCCCAGGCTCTGTATCAGCTCTGGAATTGATATTCGATACAGATAATAACATTCAGCTTGTCATTGACAACGACCTTATGAAAGATGAGTACATCAGCGGTCATCCCGGTATCAGTACTTCTACAGTTCGCCTGCTCCGTGAGGATATGCTGAAATATGTTCGTGAAGCTAAGCACGAACCGACTTTTATTGATCTTCCGACAGAATGATACCTTAAGCCGCCGTTGGAGGCTTCTGTATTCTCTTTTATTCGATAGAATTTTATAATTATGAAAATCGAAGGACTTAATTCGACAAGTTTTTAAAATTATAAGAATTTTATTAGAATTCCTCTTGACTTTTTCTTATAAATTTCTTATAATTTAAATAAGGAGGCGAATAAAATGCTTGAAAACGAACTTGTTAGTCTTATAAATACTATTACGAAAACCAAGAGTGAAAGCAACTATATTGAAGTTAAGTCCGCTAAAAAAGGCTGTCCAAAGCTATTTGATACCTTTTCTTCTTTCTCCAATCAGCAAGGCGGAGGAAAAATAGTTTTTGGTATTGATGAAAGCGACAGCTACAGCATATGCGGTGTTTATGATGCTGCTGATCTTCAGAAAAAAATAATGGAACAAAGTCTGCAAATGGAACCTGTAATCAGACCTCTTTGCACAACTATTAATATTGAAGGCAAAACCATTGTATGTGCTGAAATACAGGAAATTGATCTTTTCTCCAAACCATGTTTTTATAAAGGTGCAGGCAGACTTAAAGGCTCGTATATCCGTGTAGCTGACGGTGACAGAATTATGTCCGAGTATGAGGTTTATAGTTACGAAGCATTCCGAAAGAAAGTTCAGGACGAAATAAGGATAGCTGAAAGGGCAGATATTTCAGATATTCAGACAACTGCTTTTCAGAAGTACTTACTTGAACTGAAAACAAAAAAAGCTAACCTCGCTGAACTTTCTGAAGAGAAAATCTGTAGATTGCAAGGCTTTACTGATAATAATAAACCTACTCTTGCCGGAATAATGCTCTTTTCAGATTATCCACAGGCATTCTATCCTCAACTGTGTATAACTGCGGTATCTGTTCCCGGAACAGAAATGAGCATGACAGGCAATGTTGGTGAAAGATTTATTGATAATCAGCGTATAGATGGCACTCTTTCGCAGATGATAAATGGCGCTATGCAATTTGTCCGCAATAATATAAAGACTAAAACCATTATTGATTCCGATACAGGTAAACGTCGTGACAGGACAGAATATCCTGTTGTTGCTGTCCGTGAACTTATACTCAATGCACTTATACACAGAGATTACAGCATCCATACTGATTCAGCTCCTATAACTATACGCCGTTTTAGTGACCGACTTGAAATAGAGAATCCTGGTGGATTGTACGGCAGAATGACCATCGATCAGCTTGGAAAAATGTCTGCTGATACCCGTAATCCTTTTATCGCCAATGCAATGGAGATAATGAACGAAACCGAAAACAGATACAGCGGTATTCCTACGGTGCTTGCTGCTATGGAAGAATACGGACTGCCTGCTCCTGTATTCAGCAGTGAACGTGGAATATTCAAAGTAGTTCTTTATAATGGCGAAAACGGCAATACAGTAACAGTTACAGATTCTGATGAAAAACTCATCCTTGACTTCTGCAAACAACCAAGAAGCCGTGCAGAGCTTGAACAGCTTTTTGCCGGTAAGATGACAATAGCTTATGTAATGACCAAATATATTCATCCACTTATTGCAAGCGGTGCTATACGTCTTACCATACCTGATAAGCCTAAGAGCAAAAAACAAATGTATGTTGCGGCTGACAAATAGCAGGTAGTTTTAAGTTAATCGGCTTAAAAGCTGAATTAGCGACTAAGATGCTGATTTCCCACAAAACTCTTTATCATTTATAATACAAGAGCTGAATCAATTGTATCTCCTAGCACATAATAATATTTAGGAGAAATTACGCCTAATCGCTTGACCTCTCTCATAAAATAGTTTATAATTAGGAGAAAGGAGTGTGAATTTATGAGAAACTTCGATTATAGTGAACTTGCAAAAAGTTTATGGAACAGCGAAATCATAGGTCTTATAGCCCAGATTCACGAATATAAAGGCAGACAGGAGCTTTATCTGAAACAGAAGCCTGCTGAGCTTGACCGCCTTATTGAGATTGCAAAGGTACAGAGTACAGAAGCTTCAAATGAGATCGAAGGTATCCGCACTACTAATACTCGTCTGTTACAGCTTGTAAAAGATAAGACCACTCCTCGTAACCGTGATGAGGAAGAAATTATGGGATACCGTGATGTACTGAATACGATTCATGAAAATTATGAGTATATACCTATCACATCGAATTATATTCTTCAGCTTCACCGTGATCTGTATAAGTATTCTCATAAAAGCATTGGTGGTACATTCAAGAACTCCCAGAATTATATAAGTGCGACAGATGCGAATGGACGTGAATTCGTATTATTCACTCCTCTGCCGCCCTACGAAACGCCAACTGCTATCGAAGCGATATGCGAAAGCTATAATCGCACTATCGCCATGCAGGATATCGATGCATTGCTTCTGATACCTGTGTTTATCCATGACTTTCTCTGTATACACCCGTTCAATGACGGCAACGGTAGAATGAGCCGCTTACTCACAACTCTATTGCTATACCGTTCAGGCTATGTAATTGGTAGATATATCTCCCTTGAAAGCAAGATAGCCAAGAACCTGTACTATGATGCCTTAGAACAGTGTCAGAAAGGCTGGAACGAAAACGAAGAAGATCCTGCCCCGTTTATCAAGTATCTTTTGCAGACTATTCTTGCTGCCTATCGTGACTTTGAAGATCGTGTAGCGCTGGTCGATGAAAAGCTGCCTGCAATTGAAATGGTACGGCGTGCTGTTTATAATAAGATCGGTAAGTTTACCAAGAGCGAAGTTATGGAACTCTGTCCTACACTCAGCAAAGCGTCAGTAGAGAACTCTATCAAGCAGCTCGTTGAACAGGGACTTCTTCTAAAGCATGGCAGCGGTAGAAATACGTTCTATACCAGGAGCGATATATAAATGGAGGTGAAATAATGTTTGTTTCAGAATATTTTCGATTAAATGAAGCTCAGCTATCTAAGATGAAATCATTAGATGTTTTTGATGCATTACTTGATGTTGATAGCAATTTTTTTATTAATATCATTCGTTTGAAGGATGCTACAATTCCGGAATTCAAAGAAGCGTATCAGGCTATTAATAAGTTTTTCAGTGATATAGCGACTTTACTTGATGCAGCAGACAATCCATCAGATAAAGATAAAATGTATTGTTCTGCCTTGAAAAGATTTCATTTTCATGAAGTCAACGGAATCAATCTTGGCTTTTCAAAGTCAGGAAAAGGGTCAGGTTGGGGGAAAGATACATCTGAAAAGGTTTTATCGGATGCATATCAGATTGTAAAGAAAGGCTCAAAGCAGCCTGAGATATTTCATCTTGTGAGTCTTTTTGAAGAAAATATGGGACCAGATAGACTTAGCGATATGATCGCTACTATCATAGAGCCTCAAATAAAGAAATACACATTGCGAGTTATGTCAGAACTTGAAATTACACCTGAAAACTATCCATCATTAAGATTTCAGTCAAACGGTTTAGTTCATAATCCAAATAAAAATTCAGCTATTCTCCTTCTCCCTACAGAAATACTTCATGAATTACCCATAGCCAGGGACTGGGATGATGTTGATAGGGTTGTATCTGAAAATGATGCAATTAGACAAGAAATAAGCGAATATGTTGGAGAAGAGTGGTCACGCTGGGCTTCATCATATAAAAAACGCTTTTTAAAGAAAAGCATATTTATGGAACCTGATGTATGTAGCAGAGTAATTGAAGAATACCGTAAGCAGAAGCTTTCTGCTTACGATCTAAAAAACGATTATAACTATCTTGCAGAATTATTCTTAAAAAGTATTAAGGAAACGAGTTTACTTGGGTGCGTAAGCGATTATCCATCAAGCTTGGAAGCAACACATGCAATCATCAATATTTTCAAGGATTGGGTAGAAAACAATCGCGGATGGGCAGAGATACAGGATGCTCCGACTAAAAAACGCGAAAAGGCCGTACAACGGTTTATGCACCTTGGAGCAAAGTATTATGTTGAGAACAACAACCTTGATTTTTCTTGTGAAGCAGACGAAGGACGTGGACCTGTTGATATAAAACTTAGCAGAGGAACAGATAAGACGATAGCGGAAATAAAGCTATCCTCCAATGGCCAATATCTACATGGTTATCATACTCAGATTTCAGAATACGGTAGTGCCGAAAGAACAGAGAACATGATATATGTGTTCGTTGATGTAGGTAATCCCGTAAAAAGAAAAACGTTAATTAAAGCACATAAAAAAGACCTCGAATCAGGAATAAAATGTCCTGAGCTTATAATAATAGATGCTATGCCCAAAAAGGCTGCAAGCACTTATGATATTGATCTGCCAGATATTAGTTTTGAGGACTCCCCTGAGATAAATTTAGATATTAACTTGGATGATAATCCTTCATTCGATTTTGGAAGTATTTCATTCCAAAATGTTAACGAATTGCAAGGTTTCGATGACTTTAAAATAGATGAGTAAGTGATAAATGATTTAGAGCGCATTATAATGTCAATAGCCCGTAGTCTATTGAAACACAGTAAAACCATTTCACATAAGTGGTATTTCCGCTTTTGCAATATTGCAATAATAACGGATTATTTAAGTCTGTAGCTGTTGCTGTGTCAATAATTCACAGCAACAGCTACAGACTTTTATGTATAATCAGAATGCACAGCTATATCCCTCATAAACGCTTTCGTATTCATCAAATCTGATAGCCCTGAGTGTTTCGTGGAGCAGGTTTGTATCAACAAGCATATCTTCTACCTCATCGGTAGTATAGCCGTAGTCAAGAAGCAATTCAACATCTGAACTATCTACGCCATAACAGCCGCAGTATGCAAGAAGCAATTCTTCATGAATAGGATAATAATCAGCGGAATTGTACCAACCGAAATGGCTTGAAACTGTGAGGTATTCAAACTCTGCTCTTGATACAATTCCATTTTCGTCAATTTTGAGAATATCACCCTCAACGACTTCAACCTTTTCAGCATCGAATTTATGAAGTCCTGTTTTCTTCAAGGCATTTTTCATGATGCTTTCTGTTGAAGCATAAACATACAGTCCGAGTGCTTCAAAATGGAGCAGGCACATAGGATTGCTTCCTTTGACGATATATAGGGAATTTTCGTTATCGAGTATGGTGAATGTGAAGTTGCCCTCAACTGTTTCAGCCATGTATTTCAGCGAATCAAAGTCGAGTTTTCCCTGTTGTTCAATCAGCTGACAAGCTACATAACTATCAGTTTCAATATGACTTTCAGGTACTAATCCTTTTTTACGTAAATCCTTGTCGTTCCAAAGTACTCCATTGTGGGCAAAAGCAAATGCCGTATCTCCTGCAACGCAGGAGAACGGATGATTGTTGTAGTTATGCCTTTTATCGCCTTGTGTCGCCATTCGTGTATACTATCCTCTATTGCAAAATATCCTAAAGTGTGATATAATGTAATAGGGTGATAAAATGTCTAAGCCAATACAATCAATCAAGTTAAACAAAAAAGAAGATGCTATTATCTACTATGAAAAAACACTCGGTGAAAATATTACCACTAGAAAAAGAGCGGCTGTGATTTTCTATGCTGCAAACGGTGATAATACCATAACGGAAATCCA
>JAFSBM010000214.1 GCA_017437285.1 Ruminococcus sp.
AGAAATACTGACAAAGCGTGGCTTAGTCAGTATTTCAGATTACTATTCATTAGTACATATTTAATTTTGAATTGAACCGCCGTATGCCGAACGGCACGTACGGTGGTGTGAGAGGGCGGTTTATTCCGCCCTACTCAATTGTATATACCGACCGCAAAACCGCGTATTTTCGGGAAATTCTGCAAATCCCAAACGATAGGTCGGATTTTTGCGGTTATTTCAGAGCAGACAAACGAGAAAATATCAATTCTTAAACGATAGCCCCTTGCTATCGTTTTTTTATTGGATTTTCAGAGAAAAAAGGGTGCATTTATTCATACTGTGTTCGTTTTGATTGAAAATGGCTATTTTGTTAGGCTTGCAGTAACACGTCTTTCAATAGTACCCGCCAAATAATCCGGCGTTCAGGCAACTCCAACAACTCCATAGAGCAGATTAGACAAAAACGCCATGACCTGAATCAGTCATGGCGTTTGATATATTCAATTATGGCAATAATCAGGCAAGACGTTTGACCAGGGCAACAGTTCATCAAGCTGTTCTGTTGTCGGTTCTGTTCCAAGCTTCGGGAGCTCTGTCAGTAAGTGAGTAAGATATCCGAAAACATTAAGATTATTTGCCTTGGCGGATTCGATGATAGAATAGCACCTTGCACTGGCATCCGCACCCTTGTCAGTGTCTGAAAACAACCAGTTCTTCCTACCTACAACAAATGGCTTAATGGCACGCTCGGCAAGATTATTGGTAAGTTCAATTCTACTGTCAAGAAGCACATTGTTAAGCTGCTCTTTTTGATTTACAGAATACAGCATAGCCTTGTAAATACCCGAGCCTTTCGGTGCGTCTATGGTTTCAAGCAATTTCCAGTATTTGTCAAGCAACGGTTTAAGAGCTTTTGTTCTCTTATCGTTTTCGGGCATACCTTCAAGGCCCTTGTCTGCGGCGAAAATTCGCTCAATCAACTCAAGTGCCTGTGCTGCTTTTGAATTTTTATCATCAATACCTTTAGGCAGACAATCCGTCCATTTTCGTCTTGCGTGTGCCCAACAGCCGATATGTATGGCTTTTACTGCCGCATTGTAAGACGCACATCCGTCGGTCTGGAGATATTTTGAGTAATCACCCAGTATCTTCTCCACAACCTTTCCCGAGCGTGTTGCATGGTGGTAATACAAAGCCATTTTATGCTCTGAATATTTGCCTGAGCAGAATACCCACATTCTCGATTGTCCGTCTACCTGCTGTCCGCTGCGTTTCAGCACCCTCAGAGGTGTTTCATCTGCATGGATAATATCTTCCGAAAGCAGAATCTCATGCATTCTTTTCCACAGTTTTTCAAACCACATTGAGCTACGGATAATCCAGTTGGCAAGGGTTGTTCTCGAAAGCTCTACTCCCTCCGCTTTCCAATACTGCTCCTGTCTGTTGAGAGGCATACCAAGCTGATACTTTTGCTGCATCACATATGCAACCGTTGCAGGTGTTGCCATACTTTTCTTCATAACAGGCACAGGTGTTTCAGCTTTAAGAATTGGTGTATATTCATCATCTGCACAGTTCGCACATTTGTATACTTTTCTGTAAATATCCACCACAAATACCTGTGCAGGGATAATATTCAGCTCACTGCGAACAAATTCCTTGCCGATGCAGACAAGTTCCTCGCCGCATTCAGGACAATGTTTATCTTCAAGGTCGCAAATTATTTCTTTGTGTTCAAGATTTTCTGTGATTTCAGCCTTAGTGCGTTTTGCTTTTCTTGTGTGGGCTGCAACAAGAGTTTCCTTTGTGGGTTCGGTGGCACTTGCAGAATATTCCTGTTCCGCTTCGTTGAAAAAGGAAAGTTGCTCTGAATCATATATATAACGAATCTGCTCGCTGGATTTGCCATACATTTTCTTCTGATTTCTGATAATCTGCTCGGTTAAGTTAGCATTCTGCTGTTTAAGTCTTTCGTTCTCATCTTTGAGTGCTTTTATGTATGCTGCCACCTCGGGCGAAAGATTTTTTGTATTAATGGACACGATAAAAGCACCTCTTTTCAAGCATTTTTGATACTTTAATTATACCACAAAATCGGCTTAAAATCAAGGGTTTTCGGTATTTTTGCAAAAGAAAAACAGGAGATTTTTCACCCCTGTTTCAAATAATATCTGTATATTTTTTCGACTTTTGAATTGCCTTGGGCTGCTCTGTTGATAGTCCCTGCATTAACCACACATATTGCTCCTGTGTCAGCAGTCTGGCTTCCGATTCGGACCTCGGCCATTGAAATCCTCCGTTGTCCAGTCGTTTATACATCAACAGAAAACCATCCTCCTCCCATAGCAAAGCTTTAAGTCTGTCTCGTCGTCTTCCGCAGAACAAAAACAGACTGCCCGAACATGGTTCCAATCTATAATTCTGCTGTACGATTGCGGCAAGTCCGTCAATTCCACGTCGCATATCCGTATATCCGCACACCAAGTATACCTGCGGAAATCTCATCTCTTTCAGCATTACCGTATTCCTCGCAAAATTGCCGTTATGGTTTCTGCTGACGCATTTTCGGGAAGTTCTACTGTAATTCCATTTCCAATGATTTTTATGCAGGATATATTGTCCGTTTGTAAAGCACAAGGTGATGGTGAAAGCGGTACAATCTCGTGCTTTTCCGAACATTCCAGCTCTGATTCACGGATTTTCTGCAATCGGTAATAAAAGGTTTTTGGCGATAATTCTTGCTCTTCGCACCACGCCGATACTGTTTTGCCGCTTGCTTGGTATGCTCGGTACATTTCTGACCATTCCTGCAGTCGCATTGCTCGTTTGCTTTTTGCTATTTTATCCATGTTTCTTTTACTCCAATCTGCTCTTTTGAGTGTCTTGCACTCCACTGAATTCCTTGAAAGTTATTTTAACACATATTCTATGTTTGCGGTAGTCACTGGATTATTGGGCGGGTACGTACAATCCCGTATTTTAACTCAGTTACAGGCGAAGAATACAAAGCATATCTTTTTGTTGCAGCATTACCTTGCAGCAATTATCTTTACGTAGAGGCATGTACTGATATGAAACAGGAAAACTGGCTTATGTGCCATGTTCATGCTTATGAGTATTTCGGAGGTGTTACAAGAATTCTTGTGCCTGACAATCTTAAAACAGGAGTAACGGCAAATACACGTTATGAAACGCAGTTAAATCAGAGCTATCAGGAACTTGCCGAATATTATGGTACTGCTATTGTTCCTGCCCGTGTACGTAAACCACAGGATAAAGGTCTTGTAGAACGTTCTGTTGGATTTTCAACCACATGGATTACGGCAGCACTTCGTGAACATAAGTTTTTCTCGTTTTCAGAGGTTAAAGAAGCAGTTGCGGAACGTCTTGAATTTATCAATACAAAGCCTTTTCAGAAACGTCCTGGAAACCGCAGAAATGCGTATCTTGCCGAAGAAAAGGAGTTTATGCTGCCGCTTCCTAAACAGCCATACGAGCCGTCTGTATGGAAACAGCAGACTGTTGGCAATGATTATCTCATCAGTGACGGTTTAAATAATTATTCTGTTCCGTTTGACCTTATCGGAGAACAGGTACAGATAAGACTGACAAGAGATATTGTTGAAATATACTTCAAGGGAAGCCGTATGACATCTCATAAAAGACTTACAAAATCCAGTGTGCAGCCAATTGTAAAACCTGAACACATGCCGGACAGACATCGTGAATATCTGAATTGCAATGCAGATGAATTTAAAGAATGGGCAAAAAATGTAGGAAAGTCAGTTGAGGAAGTTGTAAAATATTTCCTGACTTCCGGTAATGCCGTTGAACAAGGTTACAAGTCATGTGTAAGTCTATCAAGACTGGGTAAACGTTATGGCAAAAAGAAGCTTGAAGCTGCTTGCAAGCGAATGCTGGCATTTTCTTCTTCTCCCTCTATTCGTACAATTACAACACTCTTAAAGAATAACAGAGATACAGATACTACAACAAAAACTGATAATAATGATTACGGCATTACACGTGGTGCTGCTTACTGGAAGAAAGGCGGTGGCGGTAATGCTGAATAATACAATTGAACTCCTTCGTGCGATGAAGATAAATGCTTTTGCATCTGAACTTGAACGTCAGATTGAAGATTCAGAAAGTTATAATCAGCTTGGATTCGAGGACAGACTTGCACTTCTTGTTGATAGTGAATGGAATCTCAGACAGGACAATAAGCTTATCAGATTTATCAGAAATGCCAGATTCTCTGATGCTTCTGCTACAATAGAAGGTATTGAATACATTGAAGACAGACATCTTGACAAGGGCAAAATGCTTAGATTTGCAACCTGCAACTATATTGAAAATGGCAGACATATCATCCTTAAAGGTGCATCGGAAAATGGTAAGACATATATTGCTTGTGCATTAGGAAACGCTGCCTGTCGCAAATTCAAAACCGTACGTTACATCAGAATGCCGGAACTTCTTGACGAACTGAATATTGCAAGAATAAACGGAGAATTCAGCAAAGTAATCAATGCATACAAGAAAGTCGATTTACTGATACTTGATGAATGGCTGATACGAAAACTTAATGCAAATGAAAGCTACGATTTACTGGAGATAATCGAATCAAGAATTGAAAAATCCATGATATTTTGCACACAGTAGCACGCTGAAGGCTGGTATAATCGTATAAATCCTGATCCAGATAATGACAGCCCTATTTCTGACGCTATCATCGACAGAATTATCAATAATGCCTATGACATTATGATTGACGGTGCTGTCTCCATGAGAAAACGTCATGGATTACCGGAAGGAGCTGAGCCGTGATGAATGATTACTGTGCTTTCAGTCACAATCACAAGTGCCTAAAGTGGGATGATTACGAGCTCACCCGTCACGAATTGGAAGAGGCTGATAATTTGTGTCATGGCAATTGGATAGAAATTCAAAGACTGTATGACTACATAGATAAGCTCAAAGCTATTCTTGATAAGAATGACATCGATTATCCAGAAATCTGATTAAGCTCAACTATTACTCCATACAGTAAGAGTATACTACCCTCTATTTCAATTTATACATTTTGATGCATCAAGGCATTCAAAATTGAAGGCGAGTAAAGTATCAAGAGAAGAAGCAAAGGTGATATAAGCGTTATCAAGAAAAGTCTTGATGCTGTCAAAAAAGCACTGG
>JAFSBM010000215.1 GCA_017437285.1 Ruminococcus sp.
AAGCTGAAATATTCTGCGGACTACCTCCGCAGCTTCCTCGTCAATCTCCCATACGTTTTTGTCTGTTTCAGACTTTTTGTAACCGTATGGTATCATTGAAGTCAATGGCTTTCCCGACTGACCTTTCGCCTTGAAAACTGCTTTAATCTTCTTTGAGCAGTCACGAGCGTACCAGTCGTTAAACACATTCTTGAAAACCATCATTTCGTTCTCACTACGGAGCGTATCAACATTATCATTGATAGCAATATACCGAACATCATAATCGGGCAGTATCATTTCAATATATTGTCCCGTCATCAGATAATCTCTGCCGAAACGGGACAAGTCCTTTGTAATGATGGTAGAGATTTTTCCCGACTTCACATCTTCCATCATTCTCATAAAATCTGGACGATTGAAATTCGTTCCGCTGAAGCCGTCGTCAACATAAAAAGCTGTGTTTCCGAAATTATTTTCATCAGCATACTTCTTTAAAATTGCTTTCTGATTGGTGATTGAATTACTCTCACCCTGTAAATCGTCGTCGTTGCTCAAGCGACAGTAAAGAGCCGTAATCTTGTCTGTAAACATAACCATTCCTTTCCGACAATTACGGCGGCTAATGTACTATAATTATAGCACATCCACCGTAAAATATCAATACTTTAAAGCGATAAATTTTCATAGAGTCGTGAAACGGTTATGCCGCTTGTTTTGACTGTTTTTCAATATCACGCTCTATCAATCGACGAACTACGTCGGAAATATTTTCTTTACAATTTGGTGTGAACTTTACGTTCACGATATATGTCGTATTACCGATTTTGTATTCGGTTGCAGATGTGATATCCTTTTGCATAAAGCTGAGCCTCCTTCCTTTTAAAAATATGAAAATCATAATTTTATCCCGTCCTTTCTTTGTTTTATTCCAACTCAGCAGTTCTCCTGCGCTGAATTTCATTTTGTTTTTCTTCATAATTCGTAAGCCGCTGAACATTGTAAATCAGCGTTTCCATAACAGCAACATCATCGCCCAGCTTCTCCACTTTCGCACGGTCAACTTCGGCAGATTTTTTCAGTTCATCCAGTTCTCTCTGCCACGCTTTCGGCGTAAGCTTAGCGTCTTTCAGCTTGTTATCATAAAAAGTTTTCGCCGTCTTAAAGAGCGTAATTTCTCCGTAATGCTTATCATAAAACTTTTCCTTTTTCTTCAGATTTGTAATAGACTGCCATTCCAGATAAACCGCCTTATTCTCCTTGTATCGAGGATAATTATTCAGTAATTCTTCAAGTTCCTTGATACGGTTTTGCTTAACGATAAGCTCCCTCTTATGAGATTTCAGGGCTTCCTTTGTCTGAAAACTTTTCTCCGTAAGCTCAGACATTGTTCCGATTTTATGCCCCTGAACAAAAGCAATAAGGTGTGTCAAATCCTTGAACTTTGAAATCTTTTTCAGATTGGAAACGCTGACTCCACGCACCTCGCTGAACTTAATTCCGTTATCGTAAAAGCGCATAAGCATTTCAACGAGGCTGTCCTCTTTCGGAATTTCTTTCATCTTGGCAAGCTCATTATCAAGCGTCTCAATACGTTTCAGCAGAGCGGAAATTTTTGCATTTATGGATTTGATTTCTCGATTTGTATCGCCCTTGACGGTGCGTATCCCTTTGCGCTCCATCTGCGTTGCGGCGACTCCCATATGGACTGTTGGCTTTTCAATTTTGCCCTGACGCTCAAAAGAACGGTGGTCTACTTTTTCGGAAATATTACGTTGCTCCAAAGCGTTATTCAGAAATTCTGACCACGCTTCACGCCACTCCTCAGCCTTTTCCCGACTGTTCCAGTCAGTTGTCTGAACAGTGCGGCACTTGTAAGTTCGCTTGCGTTTGTCGTAAATTTTATTGCCGTTCTTATCAAGCATATATTCTTTCTTCTGCTTGTCACCCCACGTCCCATCCTCGTTAAACGGACGCATTGTAAGCATAATATGAGCGTGGATATTTTTCTGCTCACGGCTGGGATTGTGAACGCAGACATCAGCGCACATTCCCTTGTCAACAAAAGTTTTCTGTGCGAACTCCCGTGCAAGTTCAATGCACTCCGCTTCGGAAAGCTCATTCGGCAGTGCAATTTCAATTTCCCGTGAAAGCTGTGCGTTCTTGGATTTCTCCACCGCTTCGACAGCGTTCCAGAGTGCAGAACGGTCTGCATATTCTCTCGGCACATTGTCGGGGAGCAATATCTCTGTGTGAACTACGCCACCCTTTCGCGTGAAATCGTGAGTAGTTCCGTCATAGTCGTTCGTGAGTTTTTCGCCCGAACGATAGGCAGCGGCGGCAACGGCAGACTTACCCTTGCCACGGCTGATAATTTTGATGGAGCAATGATAGATTGCGATTGTCAAAACCTCCTTTCCGTTTCTGAGCAGTATTGCGAATTGCCTCGCAGAGCGCACATACCATAGAATATGGTATATAAGTGCGCCCTTGTCCCAAGGGAAGCAGTATTGCTGAGCTTGCAAAACAGCTTTTCAAGAATTATCACGCAGACTTTCAGGAAAGTGTATGCCCTGTAATCCGCCGGGCAGATTTCCGAAAGCTATCTTGATGATGTGCTTTATCTGCTCGTTAGTGTAGCTCTCGGCATTGGGAATAAGGCTCTCCAGAATTGCTCCCCGCTCGATAAGGCGGTGGTTGCGACTGCAGCGTTTCTGCTCTTTGTAACGATTTTGCATAGTTGCAAGTTTGTGCCTGTCCTGTGTTTCCTTCTTCGTCAGGCGGTCAAGTTCTGCCTGAACCTTGTCACGTTCGGCAAGAGCTTTTTCGTATTTGGCTTCGGTGCGGATAAGTTTCTTTTCTTCATTCATTGTGGTGTCCTCCATAAAAATAAATTTCAGCAGATTTCTGCCGACATACGCTTTTGCGTTATGTAAAATGTTCGGAGGAGTTGAGGATAGCAGCTTCCCATTTTGGGAATGTGCCAATGGGGTGGTGAATTACCACCTCATCATTATTTCTAAGTTCGAATTTCAAGACCTTTATCATAAACCAGTGTCGCAGTTTGCGACGGTGGTTTATATCTATGGAGTCGCAATTCACGACGGCATAAAATAGTGTTCGCTGCACCTGCCCTGAAACGGGGTGTGTGCTTTCTCTGCAACCAGTGCCCTGAATTAAGGCGGTGGTTTGGACGGTGAACATTTCATTCACCGTCGGTATACCCTGAAATGAGGTACACCGATGACGCCCTGAAATAGGGCGTCCTTTGAAATGATTACTTCGCAACGTTTTACAGAATAGCTGACGTACTGAAACGATACATCAGCCTTTTCAGGCAAAACAAAAAAGCCGTCACACCCACATAACTACAACAAGCCAGACCCAACAGCTTTTGCTGATGAGTCAAGACTTATTCGATTGTTATGTTAGTGTAACGGCTTTAAATCTCCGTTATCATTCGGCTGGTAAAGTTACAGCCGACCGCCTGAGCAAAAATGCTCGGCACAATATATACGCTACTCTTTATAGAGTGCCAAAAGCGAGAACGCTTGTTCTGCTACATTTTCTATTTTACAACATTATTCGATTTTTGTCAACCCCAAAATGTCAAAAAACTGCGTAACCAAGCCGTTTTCAAGCTACGATATAGTGGTGGAGTAATAGGGATTAGATTTGATTTTTTGCATGATTTCTGAGAAAAATAAAACTTTTGTATCATTTTTGAAACAGTGTAGTGGGTGGAGATAACTCCAATATTTCACAAAAATTTCACATTTGAAATTGAGGTATAACACTGATTTTTGACAATTAGCACAAGTTCATAACGAACTGCGGCGGAGTTATATCCTCCTGTGTGTACGGGTGATGATATAGGGATACAATTTCAGACGTGCCGTTTTCCGCTGTTTCATCAAGATTTATCACAACAGTATCCTCAGATTTACCAAAATCGAAACGCTCTGCCTTACCGTCAATGCTTAAATTCCAAGTATATCTCCGATTATCCGCTTCAATGCTTCTGATATAATCCGAGAGCCTTTCACGCTCAAACATCGGCTGTGAGCTGTCAAGCATTCTGCCAAGTTCCTTTGCAACAGCGATGGTCTGGGCAATGCATTTTTCAAGAATACTCTGCTGCTCGCCCTGTCGGTTTTTCTGCTCGGTGAGCTTTTCTATTTCGGTATCAAACTCCTTTCTCATCATTGTAAACTCGTCTTTTGTAATACTGTCATCAGCATAAATTGTGATAAGATTTTTTATTCTGCCCTGAATTTTCTCAATCTGTGTATCAATGAAATGTATGCTGTTATCTGAATTCTCCTTGCCGAGAGAGCGGTAATATTCTGTAATACTCTCCAGTGCAGAGAGTAGCTGTGCCTTTCTTCCTTGCCATACGGACTGCATAAGGAATTCAGCCATCATATCCATTTTCCATTCTGCAACAGCGGCTTCATCGCAATAACCGTCGGCACTCTTTCCGTCTTTTAAACGTGCGGAGGCTTTACCGTTATGCACCTGATTGTAGCAGATGTAGTTGTAAGTAACCTCGCCGTCCTTATTTTTGTGATACCTGTTCTTGCGAAACCTTGCACCACAGGAGCAACGAAGTTTCTGCGTCCACAAATCTGAAGATGTACGGGTATTCCTTTTCGCCTTGCCATTTACAACACACGCTTCGGCTCTGTGGCGTAATATTCTGTTGCACTTATCCCATTGTTCTTCGGAAATAATCGGCTCGAAATCGCCCCTGATATACACATAATCTTCATTGCTGTTGAACATTCTTTTCTGTTCAAGATAGCTGTTGCTGTAAGATTTATTGTAACCGATATATCCCTTGTAGGTGGCATTTCTGATAATTCTGGTGATGAAGTTCGACCTCCAGTTTGCCATTCCGCTTGCAGTAAGACAACCACGTTCTTTAAGAGTTTTCGCAATCACAAGACTGCCGTAGCCTTGCTCATACATATCGAATATCAATCTGACAGTTTCTGCCTGTTCATGATTTATGGTATAACTTTCTTTGGGCTTTCTGTCGTAACCCAAGATGTTTCCGCTACCGTAAAGTACACCGTTATCACGGCTTATCTTCTGCCCAGCCTTAACACGTTCCGATACCTTACGGCTTTCCTCTTGGGCAAGCGTTGCCATAATCGTCAATCGCAGTTCTCCGTCGCCGTCCATAGTCCAGATATTATCGTCAACGAAGAAAACTTCAATGTCAAGATTTTTCAAAGCACGGGTATGGGTGAGAGTGTCAACGGTATTTCTTGCAAATCTGCATACCTCACGGGTTACAATCAAATCGAACTTTCCAGTTTCAGCGTCGGCAATCATTTTCATAAACGCAGGACGTTTCTTTGCCTGCGTTCCTGTGATACCCTCGTCGATGTATTTATCGACAACCTGCCAGTTCGGGTAACGCTTAGCAATATCCTCATACCACTGCATTTGATTTTCCAAAGCCGAGAGCTGAGCCTCGTGTTCGGTTGAAACTCGCCCGTAGAATACGACCTTTCGGGGTCTGTTTCTGTCAAGCAAAAATGTGTTCATCTGCATAATCTGTCCTCCTGAGATTCAAAGAATTTAACGCTTTAAAGTATTATATCTTATAGAGAAGGATTTGTCAAGAGGCAACAGAAAAAGCCGTCGTCAAATGCAAAAGTAAAAGCAACAGAAGGAACAAAAATGTTGCATTTAACTCTGCACAAAATAGCAAAAAATAGAGAGTAGTGTTGCGTTTAGTTCTGCACATAAAATTAGCTTTTATGCCGCGAAAGCTATTGACAATGAGAAGAGGGCGTGGTAGGCTTTCAGCAAGGCAGATAAAGCATCAAGCGACACTTGCCGCATCTGCCTGAAAACCACGTCCTCAGAGGCTCGTTGTCAATAGACCGTGGAATAAATGCGAAATGAAGCATAAAATGATTGTTTTGATTTTTATGTGTGATCCTGTATAATGAAAGAGTAAATTTTCATTAACAGGAGGTAAAATGAAACACTTAAGTTTTACAAGCAGATGTATGATAGAAAAATACATCGCATACGGTTATAGCTTTCGAGAAATTGCTAATGAGCTTGGTTATCAACCCTCTACAATTTCTCGGGAAGTAAAAAAATATCGAACATTTATACAGCCTAAAACAGCACGTTGTGCACATTTTGGTGAATGCAAAAAGAAAAGCTCTTGCAATACTCAAAGCTGTACTGATTTTGTTCCTCTGCAATGCCGTAAACTTGATAAGGCGCCTTTTGTATGCAATAATTGTCCGAATCAAGATTTCTGTTCCAGAGAGCATGCATATTATCATGCAAGAAAAGCGGATAAGAGCAGTCATACTGTAAAATCAGAATCAAGAAAATCAATTCATCTTGATAAAAGCGAAATAAAAGAACTCAATAAATTTGTTTCTCCATTAATAAAAAAGGAACAATCACTGAATCATATTTATGCCAATCACAGTGATGAAATCAGCATCTCACGAAGAACAATGTATAATTACTTAGATAAGTGTATTCTTGACGCTCGTAATATTGATTTACCAAGAAAAGTGCGTTACAAAAAGTGCAAAGGAAAAGAAACAGAAAATTATCCATATAAATATCGAGAAGGGCGTACATACGAAGACTTCAAGAGATTTATAGAACAACATCCTGAACTTTGCGTAGTTGAAATGGATACAGTACATGGTTCACGTGAAAAAGGTAAATGTCTACTTACAATGATATTTACAAAATATGATTTTATGCTCAATATTTCTGCTTGAAACATCATCACAGGAATGTGTGGAGAATGTATTCAAACAGCTTGAGGATATGCTGGGACTTAATATTATCAGAAGATTGTTTCCTGTAATATTAACAGACAACGGAAGTGAATTCAAAAATCCTGCAGCATTAGAAAAGAGCAAATATGGTTCACCATGTACTCGTGTATTCTTTTGTGATAGAATGGCTTCATGGCAGAAACCACATATAGAAAGAAGTCATGAATATATTCGTATGGTACTACCAAAAGGAAGATCGTTTGATAAACTTACTCAAGATGATATAACTCTTCTTACTAATCATATTAACAGTATTTCAAGAGATAGTCTTGATGGTAAATGTCCATATGATGTGGCAAAAGAATTTATTGCAAAGAAATTGCCATATATGCTTGGGCTTAGAAAAATTCCAGCAGATCAGGTTGTGATGCGTCCGTGTCTACTTGACAAATAATCAAAGTAAAACACAGTATTATTCATATTAACAAAAAGGGAGTTGCATTTACTTTTGCACATAAAAATGTAACGCTCAGCTTTGCTATACTCATTTTTACTATTTTTGTGCTGTTTATCTGATGTTTTTATCATTTTACCGCTTAAAAATTGCTGTTTTTTTAATGTTTGATATCAGTTTTTTCTTAAGTGTTGCTTTTACTTTTGCATTTGACGCAGAAAAAGCCGTGAAAATTCTCAGAAAAGAGAACGTTCACGGCTTACATTTCGGAAGAAATCAAAGGGTCTGGGATTATTCCCAGCAAGCGACTTTGACGGAGTGTGTACACAAAATCAGTGCTTGCTATCCGCTTATTTTGTTTTTTTAAGAGCCTCGCAGAGCGCACATACCACATTTGTGGTATATAAGTGCGCCCTTGCTATCGCTTCGGGAAAAATTAAGCTTATTCATTCTGAAAAATTTTTTCATCTGAACTAAAAAATGTATGTACGTACGTACCATAAGAAGCTCTGACTTCCGTTTGCTTGGTACGTACATACATTTTTCGCTTGGAACGAAAAATTTTTATTCTCTCTCAGGCATAGAAAAAGATAACCGCCCGAATTGTCAAAGGCTACCCTTGACGGCTCAGGCGGATTTTCATTTCTGCGGTAAACTTGAAAAGAGATGTATTTGCCGTCTTAGGTGTATTCGTCGGCGTGGTTGCGTACATTCTCGCTGTATTGGCGGTGTATTCAGATGTATTCGGGAGTGTCGATAGCACCGAGAAAAACTCAGCGAATACATCAAATACACCGATTTTGAATTTCAGCTGTAAAGTCAAGTTAGATTTTGATGTGTAAGCTGTGTAAACCGCTTCGTTCCCGTGTAATCGGTGTGTAATTTACACGGCACTTACACAGAGAATGGCTCGGCGTTATGGGATTTACACATCTTACACGGCGTTTTCAGAGTTTACACTATCCGTGTATTTCGGAGGAACACGGGGAACATTACCGCCGCACCACTTTGCTACGCACCTCTCTGGGAAACATAAAAGGAAACATCGGAGCAACATTCAAAGAAACTCAATCCGCATTATTGTAGCATCTGTTTCCTATGTTACCCGTGTTTCCTCTTTATACGGTAGAGTAGCTGTCGCATTTATTTGATAAAGCTTGCTTTTGTATTGTTACTTCTTCCAGAAGTAACGCAAAGATACTTTTGACAGCATTGCTATCATAAGTCTTTGCGCTCTCCGAGGGGATGAGGCAATGCTGCCTCAATTCAATCCTGTATAAGCGTTTGGTGAATTTTCTTGCAGCACTCCTCAGTGTGTTTCAGTAGAAATTCACCATGTCCAAGTCCGTCCATAATTTCTTCCTCACAGTTTTTCAGATACCGTTTCAGTTCCTTGTGGGACTTTAAGGCATACGGTTCCTTACTTCCGCACCAGAGATAAACCATAGCATCATTTTCGGCAATTTCAGGACGAGTGCGGTAGGTGTAGTTCTCCATAAAATTCCGTCGCATAGTATCATCACTTGCATTCATATAGAGATTATTCATCATACCGAGGTCTTCTTCCTTTAACCCCATAAGCCTCATCATTATATTGATAAAAGCAGGGAATTTGCCTGTATCCTTATACCGCTTAAACATTCTGTATGTACCCCAACCCGAAAACCTTCCTTGATGAGCGACATAACAGCCGTCCATAATCGCTTTGTTTATTTGAATTTTATTGCGGGTCAAAAGCTCTGTCATCATAAGTCCGCCCTGCGACGCACCATAAGCACCGTGAAATTTACCGCCGTAGTTTTCGTGAATGTACTCCTCTATCTGACGGCACTGGTCAGCGAAACTTGTAAAATCACCGCTGCCGTCATAAAACCCGTCCTGTGCAGGAATAATAAGGCGGTAGTTTTCTTCCAACGGCTTTAATGCATTATAAAAATTCCTCCAGTCGCACATCATTCCGTGCAGTATCAATAACGATGGATTTTCCTTGCTTCCGAATTCATTGAATAACATAGTATTTTCTCCTTCAATCTATAAAGCTTTATTGAGCATTCTAATCCATTTTTTCTGCCTGTGTGCGTAAAACATTTTTGCCCACAAACAGACAAACGGAGTTTTCCATCCTGCATAAATTTCTACTTCATCTGTATATCGGGTTCTGTTTTCATCCACCTTCTTCAGATGTATTCTATGATTCCATACCGGGACGTGCTTATTGTATTCTTGGGTATACAGTTCATTTTGGGCAATATCGAAGTTAATAACATTGATTTTGTGAATCCCAAAGGATATCACTCCGAACAATCTAAAATCAAATTCGTAGCTCTCACCTGCCTGCCATTTCACATTGTCGTCACAATTCAGCGGATTAAAGGTTGCATAAGGGTATGCAATATACTGTAAAGTTTTCATGCTTGTGAGTTTTCTCCAGATGATTGTTTTACTTGCGGGGAAGATTGATGTTTTTGTTATAGTCATGCATTTCAAATTAACCACTCCTTTATCAGTTCCAGATAAGCCTCTGTATGTCTGCTGACATAGGTTAAATGCCCTTGTCCGCTTTCTACTTTATACTCAGCATAAGGATATGCGGCTCTTACATATTTTGCACAAAGCGTATATGCTTTTTCTTCTTCGCCGTAAAAGAAAAACATATTTTTCTGTATTCCTTCATCAAACTGCGGAAAATCAAAGGTGTAACAGCATTCGTTTTCATTTTTGATACTGATATCTGTAAGATACGGAGTAACCATTGACATATCCTCAAGCATAGGCCGAAGTGCCTCGGCGTCGCCACCTGCGAATTTCCTTACAACAGACATCTTCAACACATCGTCAACTGATTTGTTTTTCACCATTTTTATAAGTGATTTGAACTTTATAAGCATAAACGCTTTGTATGCCTTTGAAAGCTTTATACACGGTGCACCGTCAAAAAATGTTTTATGTACCGTGATACCGTCTGCAACAAACTGGCGAAGCAGTTCTATTCCGATTTCTGCACCCATAGACTGTCCGTAAATCATTCTTATTTCACTGATGCCGCATTCCTTAATATAACGCAGGATTTCAGAAGCTTCTTCCTGTCTTGAAGTGAAATCCTTGCTATCCTTATGGTGTCCGTTATATGTTATGGCAATGATGTAAAAATCCTTACAAAGCACAGAATATAAATTTTTCATACTCTCCGCAGGGCAAAATGAGCCGGGGAGCATAATAATAACGGGATTGTCCTTATTTCCGAAAGTGTTAAAAAGCATAAATATATCTCCTCTTCATCTTAAATAAAAATCATCACTATACCTAAAACCACAACAGCCCATATAATCACAATCGGCAAAGCATAATACCATTTTTTCGGCTTGCCGTTTTCCCATAAGCCATCTGCTTTTTTACGGCATTCCTCCAGCTTTTCTTTTGGGATAAGCTTAATCGTCAATGCGGCAAGAGCAGGCAGAATAAGCAAATCATCAAGATACCCCAGCACAGGAATAAAGTCGGGTATCAGGTCAACAGGCGATAATGCATACGCAACTGTAATTGCCGCCAATATCTTTGCGATAATCGGTGTATCTTTGTCTTTGAGTGCGAAAAAAATTGCAGGTATATCAGATTTAAGCCTTTTGGCACGTTCTTTAAAATTCATAACTCATTCTTCCTTCAGCCACAGCCTGAAATCACAGCAATTTCCGCCTGTTCCGAGAGTCTGAGTTCTTCCCCACACAAGCTTCGGGTGCAGGTTGCCGTATGTAATATCATCCGACTTGCAGAAAAACTGCGTTAATTCGGGACAGCCGTATTTCTTGCAGGTTTCATAGTAGGGACACACAAGCATATCCCTTGCAAATGGCTTGCTTCCCTCTACGCTCCTGCTTTCAAACCCTGCGTCCGAACCGAATGCCATATCAATAAGCTTATCAGCTATAGATGGTATCTTTTTATACAAGCCTGTTTTCATAATTTTTCTGAACATTTCGGCTACTTTTTTAAGACTGTCGAATGCCCATTCGTCGTACAGTTTCAGCGCTTCCTCTTTGTTACCTGTCTTTTTCAGCAACGCTTCATAAAAGGCGATGCATGGTAAAATCTGTTCAAGATGAGTATAGAACACTTTGCTTGCCGAGCTGTTTTCCTCAAGCAGTTCAGCAGTACGAACATAAACTCCATCAAGCAAATCAGACAGACCGTTTTCAATAAATCTCTTTTCAAGGCTCTTGGGCATATCCTTGCTTTTAATTGCTTTCTTTGCCCTTTTCATCATTTTGTTGTCCATATCAGCAGCTCCTTATCAGAAGAATACACCCGTTACCCAAATTTCAATGCCAATGAAAACAAGAATTGCACCGCCGAGAATTGTCGCCTTGTTAGCAAGCTTTGTACCAAACTTTCTGCCGATGAAAAGACCTGTCATACAGATGATAAAGGTTACAATAGCAATCAGCAGTGAACAGACGAGAGCCATTACAAAGCCGTAGTCGGAAATTGTAAAGCCAACTGAGAGTGCGTCGATTGACGTTGCCACACCCTGAACAAGCAAGGCTCCCAATCCGACTCCGACCTTTTCCTCTTCGCTGTCCTTGTTTTTTATACCCTCGACAAGCATTTTACCACCGATAAAAAGAAGCAGACCAAGTGCAATCCACGGGATAAGCTTCTCAAATGATTTGAAATACTGAACGATTGTGTGAACGCATATCCAGCCAAGCATAGGCATTAAAGCCTGAAATAATGCGAACACACCTGCTATTCCGCACATTTTGCCACGCTTCATTTTCGGCTCGTTCAAGCCATTGGCAAGGGACACCGAAAATGCGTCCATAGCAAGTCCCACACCCAGCAGTATGCTGTTAAAGAAAAATACAAAGTTCCATCCCATTTTTACTTCCTCCAAAATATAATAATAAAACCCAAGCACAGCCAAAAGCTATACTTGGGTAAATCATCGTAATATATACGGACTCCATGCATAGCTTTACAGTTATACATGAGTCTCGCAATTTAAAACAAGCCAGACCATAAGGTCAGTATGTTGACTTGTTACTTTGAAAAAGCTTGCTACTCCCTCATAAGGTTTTCTTTAGTATACACCTTTTGTAGAAGTTTGTCAATAGTTTTATGTCTTATTTTATGCTTAAGCATCGATATTGTTTTTATCGTTTCGAAAAGTCGATTTAAAAACGATTTGAAAACGCTACTTAAATACAAAAGCTCTCACAGCAGATTTACCCGTCTGCCGTGAGAGCCTTTTTCGTTACGCACCTATCTCAATATTTATCACCATAGTAATATCGTGCCAGTTCCTCTTTTGTATCCACTTACCACGAGCTTTTTGATACGTCTGTGCCATTTCAAAAGTTATCGGAAATTCCAACTGAATTGCTATCGGGGAACTTATCCCTAATACCAATGGCGGCGTGTACTGGCTAAAGAAACTCAAAAAATCTTCCACTTTAACAAAACTTAAACATTTCTCAAACAACTCAAAAACATCACTGCTGTATAATTCAGTAAAATGAATATTATAAGCAAAGGAGAAGAAAAATGAACGCTGTTGAAATAAAAAATCTTTCAAAGAGCTTTCGTGGAATGTATGCTGTTGACAACCTATGTATGACAGTTCCCGTGGGTGCAATCTACGGCTTTATCGGCGAAAATGGTTCAGGCAAGTCTACAACCGAAAAACTTATCTGCGGTCATCTCGTTCCCGACGATGGAGAAATTAAACTGTTCGGTAAGGATTATACTGACGCGGGTGTGCGCGTGAGAGTTGGTGCACTTATCGAAAACGCAGGCTGTTTCCCAAATTCAAGCGTGTGGGACAACCTTATGATGCAAGCAATAAACCTCGGACTTGAAAACCGTACTGGAGAAATAAACCGTGTGCTGAAAATTGTACGTATGGAGGAACATTCAGGGCTTAAATACAAAAAATGTTCCCTCGGTATGAAGCAGAGAATAGGAATTGCAATGGCACTTTTAGGAGAGCCTGCACTGCTTATTCTTGACGAACCCATAAACGGTCTTGACACAGACGGTATGAGAATTATGCGTGAAATCCTTGTTGATATTACAAAGAATTACGGTTGTACTGTTCTCATTTCTTCACATATTCTCGGCGAGCTTGAAAAAATCGCAACTCACTATGGCATTATCCGTCAGGGTAAGATGATAATGGAAATGTCAGCAAAGGAGCTTGAAGGCAGAGCGAGAAATTTTGTGTCCCTTAAAACAAAGGATATGACAGGTGCGTTTGGACTGCTCCGTAAAAATTACAATGATGTACGCACAGAGGAAGGATATATCCGTGTTTACGGCATTGATGACGTGGAAGCTGTTGTTGCATTGCTTATGGAAAACGAACATATTGTCAGCGAAATCAGGAAAAACAAAATTGGTCTTGAAGAATATTATATTGAACTTATGTCAAAAAAGGAGGAAGAGTAATGAAAGAACTGAATTTCAAATCGCCTACCTTTTTTGAAAGGCTGAAAGGAATGCTCGGCGTTGACTTTTACCGCCTATTCCATACTCCGATGTTCTATATTTTTCTTGGAATTGCCGCAGTTATCCCTGCAATGATACTCGGCACAATGGGTATGGAAAATCCGCAGACAGGTGAGGTTACCGCACAGCTATATACAAATGTGTGGCACATTATTGCCGCAGAAACGCCTCTTTACGTTGTAAACAATATCGCCGATTACGCAAATATGAATATGGTGTTTATCTTCGGCGGAATAATGGTTTCAATCTTTATCGGTCACGACTACAAAAGCGGATACGTTAAACAGCTCTTCACAACTCACGCAAAAAAGCAGGACTATATGATGTCCAAAACTCTTGTCGGTGCATTTTCTATGGCTTGCATGTGCGTTACATATATGCTGGGTGCTGTAGGTGCAGGACTTTTTGCAGGCACTTCGTTTGAGGTAAACATCGGCTCACTTGTTATTGCGATATTAAGCAAGATGATAATGAGCCTTGGCTGGGCAAGTCTTTACACATTCCTCAATATCATTTTCAGAAAATATTTCGGCGTATCAATCGTGTCCTGTTTCTTTTTCGGTACGGGTATTCTTATTATAGGTGCGGCGGCAATTTTCGGCAACAGCTCTATCCTTAACATCTTCCTTTACGGCTCATCTGTGTACGCCTGCCTTTCAAGTAATATTTTAACACTTCTCGTATGCCTTATCTGTTCGGTAGTCTGGACAGCTATTTACACCATTGCAGGAACACGCATACTTTCAAAATGCGATGTATATTAAAGGAGGGAGAGTTTGAAAATGAATGCAATAGAAATCAAAAGTTTAACTAAAAACTTCAAAGAAAAACAGGCTCTCTGCGGACTTGATATGACTGTTCCTGTTGGAGCAATCTACGGTTTTATCGGCGAAAACGGCTCGGGCAAATCCACAACCGAAAAGATAATCTGCGGACTTATTCACGAAAGCGGAGGCACAGTAAAGCTGTTCGGAAAATCACATACCGACCCAGATATCCGCGCAAAAGTCGGCGTGCTGATTGAAGCCCCAGGCTGTTTTCCGAATATGAGCGTATGGAACAATATGATGTTGCAGGCAGCAAATCTTGATATAAGCAATGCTGAACAGGAGGTTGTAAAAATTCTGAAGCTGGTGCGAATGGAAGGTGCGGCAGGAAATAAGTACAAGAACTGCTCTCTCGGTATGAAACAACGTATCGGTATCGCTATGGCACTTCTCGGAAATCCTGCGTTGCTCGTTCTCGATGAGCCTATAAACGGACTTGACGCAGACGGTATGAGAATTATGCGTGAGGTGCTGACCGACATTTCAAAATCGGGTACAACCATTGTGATTTCCTCACACATTTTAGGCGAACTTGAAAAGATAGCAACTCACTATGGAATAGTCCGTGGCGGAAAAATGATAAAGGAGATGACCGCCGCTGAACTTGAAGCAGACTGTCGCACCTATGTTGCATTACAGGCAAAGGATATGAGCAGAGTAAAAGCGATTCTCAGCTGTAAATATTCCCGTGTTGAAGAATACGAAGCAGGATATATCCGTGTTTATGATGCAGTTTCTCCCGAAGTAATTGTTTCTTATCTTTATGAAAACGGAATTATTATCACAGAAATCGGAACATCTAAAATCGGTCTTGAGGAGTACTACATTGACCTTATGGAGGGCAAGTGAGATGGATATAAAATTTGAACGCTACACCTTTGGCAAAAGGCTGAAAAGTATGCTGAAAGTAGATTTCCGCAGAATGTTCGGGACAAAGCTTTTTTACATTATGCTTGGCATTTCCTTTGTTGTCCCGATTCTGATTCTTGTTATGACAACAATGATGGACGGTTCTGTTTCAGTAAATCCTCAGACGGGCGAGGAAACAATTATGGAAGCCTTTGACAGTGCTTGGCAGATTATCGGAACTGTAAGCGGAGAAACGGCTTCAACCGACACCGCCGCAATGAGTATGGATATGATGAGTATGTGCAATATCAATCTGCTCTATTTCGGGATTGCCGCCCTTGTCTGCATTTTCACAGCAGAAGATTTCAGAAGCGGCTACGCAAAAAATCTTTTCACCGTAAGAGCAAGGAAAACCGACTACGTGATTTCAAAAACACTTGTTTGCACAGTAGGTGGAATGTTGCTGATTCTTAGTTTCTTCATCGGCACAATGCTGGGCGGTGCGATTGC
>JAFSBM010000216.1 GCA_017437285.1 Ruminococcus sp.
TAGTCAGTATTTCAGATTACTATTCATTAGTACATATTTAATTTTGAATTGAACCGCCGTATGCCGAACGGCACGTACGGTGGTGTGAGAGGGCGGTTCATTCCGTCCTACTCAATTGTATAAAAGCCGTTAGCTATTAGCCGTTAGCCATTAGCTAATGGGTGCGGTTATTTTTCTGTATGCCGTTAATTATTATGTGCTGATATAATTTGTAGGGTCACGGCGTGCCGTGACCGCAATTTATGTAATATAGTTGCATTTGTGTAGGGGCGGATATTATCCGCCCGTATTTTCTGAACATAAAAAACGGCAGAAATAAATTCCACCGTTTTTTTAATTCTTAATTCTTAATTCTTAATTACAATACGATGTCCTCGAATTTTCCTTTGATAGCCGCAACAAGTTCAGCAGGGGAGAGGCGAATCTGAACGCCGATTTTTCCGCCGCTTATGTAGAAAAGCTCCATATTTTCAGCGGTGTTATGCACTACCGTCATAAACTGCTTTTTCATACCGATTGGAGTACAGCCGCCACGGACATACCCTGTAATTTTTGTAATATCCTTAACAGCAATAAGCTCCACGGATTTTTCGCCAACGCTTTTAGCCGCTTTTTTAAGGTCAAGTTCCTCTGCAACAGGCAGCTGAAAGCAGTAATATGCTCCCGATTTTCCGTGAGCAACGAGAGTTTTAAAGGTTTCCTCCAAGGGCTGACCAAGCTTTTCAGCGGTGTGAATTCCGTCAATGAACTCGTCACACTCATAAGTCTGCACGGTGTAGCTTATCTTGCATTTTTCAAGAAAACGCATTGCATTTGTTTTCTGCTCCTTAGCCATTTTCCTTTGCCCTCCTGCTGTATACACAGCCGCAGTAATCCTGTCGGTAGAGATTGTATTCCTTTGACAGCTGAATTGAATGTTTATAGCCGTCATGCTTTTTGAAATCGGAGAAAAGATAGGCTATACCCATTTCCTCCCCCAGCTGACCGCCGTATTGATTGATAAATTCGCAGTCCTTATGAGGACTTATTGTAAGGGTTGTGGTGAAGTAATCGCAGCCAAGTTTTTTTGCTGTTTCAGCGGTTTTACGCAAGCGGTAGCCGATACATTTTCGGCATCGTTCACCTCTTTCGGGCAAATCTTCAAGCCCCTTTGCCAGTTCATAAAATGGTGCAGAATCGTAATCCTCGCTGATTATCTCCACATCAAGCCCCAGTTCCTTAACAAGTCGGATAAGCTCCTCTTTGCGGTATATGTACTCACTTTCGGGAGCAATATTGGGATTGAAAAAATACAGCGTTATGCGGAAATAATCGCAGAGAAACAGCAGAGTGTGGCTGCTGCACGGTGCACAGCAGGCATGGAGAAGAAGTGCAGGCTTTTCCCCGGAAGCTTTAAGCTGTGCAAGCTTTTCATCAAGAATTCTGCCGTAGTTTACCTTTTGCATTACTTGTCCTCAAGGCTCTTTAAAGCACGGAGTTCCTCTTTATTCAGCTTGATTTCCGCATCTTTGAGAAGTTTTACTTCACTTCTGTCAACGGTTACGGGAACTTCTGATTTTTCAGTTTTAACACGGAGTTTTCCTGTTATAAGGTTAGCGTCAATAACCTTGCCCTTATCGCCGTCGGGAGTAACTACTACCGCACCGATTTTAGGAGTAATTTTCAGCAAATCCTCATAGGCAGCCTGCTCATTTTTAAGACAGCACATAAGTCTGCCGCAAGTGCCTGAAATCTTTGTGGGATTGAGGGAAAGTCCCTGTTCCTTTGCCATTTTGATTGACACAGGGTTGAAATCTCCCATATGTGCCTTACAGCAGAATTCTCTGCCGCATATGCCAAGACCGCCAAGCACCTTAGCTTCGTCACGCACACCGATTTGTCTTAACTCAATACGTGTGCGGAAAACAGCCGCCAAGTCCTTTACAAGTTCACGGAAGTCAATACGGGTTTCAGCTGTGAAGTAGAAAAGCAGCTTATTATTGTCAAATGTACATTCAACGTCAACGAGGTTCATTTTCAGACCTCTTGCCTCGATTTTTTCAACGCAGATTTTGAAAGCTTCCTGCTCTCTGATTTTATTCTTTTCAACGACCTTCAAATCGTTTTTGTCAGCCTTACGGATAATAGGCTTTAATGGAGAAGATATGGCATTATCGTCAAGTTCACGGTTTTCCAGCATAACTTCACCGCACTCTATTCCTCTTACAGTTTCAACAATTGCACTATCACCCTGTTCAAACTTAATTCCGTTGGGAGCGAAATAATATATTTTTCCTGCTTTTCTGAAGCGGATTCCTACGATTTCTTTCATATAAAGTACCTCTTTTTATAATATTTGCTATGCCATTATTTCCATAATTTCCGCACATACTCCCGCAAGGACGAGGGAGCTGTTCACGTTGGCATCTATGGCACGGCAAGCCCTTTCAATTGCATTGTGGATATTGACAGCCTGATATGCCGTTATCATTGTGGAAAGGCGAACTGCCGCCTCTCTGTAACAGCCTATGACGGGAGCATTGGCATCACGGCTCAATACTGCCGCATCTCGTGCAAGCTTGTCAATCATGGAGAGTATGCTGTACATATCATTTCTGCCGCTTCCGATAGAGAAGAAAGAGGCATTGAGTTCATACTCGTCCTTTCTTATTATACTATTTGCGATGCGTTTTGTCAAATCCACCTGATTTTTTAAATTTTCGTCAATGATATAACTTGTACATCTGCCTATATTTCCGTGGAAGCATTTTATAGCCTCCGCCGCTTCTTCCGCCTTGTAGCCGCTTTCAATGAGGGAATGGCGAGCCTCCTCCTCGGTGCAGGGGGATACTCCAAAGCAGACGCAGCGTGAAATTATAGTGGGAAGAAATTCGCTTTTGCTCTCTGCTGTGAAGATAAAGCAGGCATATTCAGGCGGTTCTTCGATAAGTTTCAGCAGAGCATTCTGTGCCTGCACGTTCATATTTTTACAGTCACGGAAGATGTAAACTTTTTTTGCGGTGTTGTTATTTGGCTTAATGCAGACATCGCTGCTTACGGCTCTTGCGATTTTCACGGTATATCCCTCTAATTTGCCCTCGGTGGGAACATATGTCACATCGGGGTTGGAGTGGGAATTCACCGTTTTGCAGGCAGGACATTTTCCGCAGGGAGCGTCACCGTCGGGCGATTCACAGAGGAGCAGAGATGTATAATAATCCGCAAAAAGCTTTTTTCCGCTGCCCTTTTCGCCGTAGAAAATAACGGATTGGGCAAGGCGGTTATTTTTCCGCATATTATCAAGAGTACCCAGCAGGTACGTATTTCCATAAATTTTTTTCATAATATTTTCCTTTTATCAGCCGTTAGCCTTTAGCTATTAGCCGTTAGCCATTAGCCATTAGCCTTTAGCCGTTAGCCTTTAGCTATTAGCCGTTAGCCATTAGCCGTTAGCCGTTAGCCATTAGCCGTTAGCCATTAGCCTTTAGCCGTTAGCCGTTAGCCTTTAGCTATTAGCCGTTAGCCTTTAGCCTTTAGCCATTTGCCGTTAGCCTTTAGCCGTTAGCCGTTAGCTATTAGCCTTTAGCTATTAGCCATTAGCCGTTAGCCATTAGCCGTTAGCCGTTAGCCATTAGCCGTTAGCCATTAGCCATTAGCCGTTAGTCATTTGCCGTTAGCCATTAGCCTTTAGCCGTTAGCCATTAGCCATTAGCCGTTAGTCATTTGCCGTTAGCCATTAGCCTTTAGCCGTTAGCCTTTAGCTATTAGTAATTAGCCTTTGTCAGTCCGCTGGCGGATGATATCCGCCACTACAAATCAGCTAAAAGCTCCACATACTATTTTACCACAATTACAGAAGAAATGCCATAGCTTTTGAAAATTTTTACGCAATTTTCATCAATTATTTCTCCGCTTGCGGCAATAGGCACAGCAGGAGGGCAGGGAACTTTTACCGCCGCACAAATCCGCCCTACCGCCTTTTCCACAGGTAATTCCACACATTCAGCCAATGCCGCCTCCCTCACGCTCATAGCTTTCACAGGCAGAACAGGGGGAATTGAAATCGGCTGAATATCCCGATTTTCCGTCATTTCAAGGGATTTTTCAACTATATCCCCAAGCAGTTCATAATCTGCCTTTTTATTCAGCGGCGACATAAGCAAAATTACCGTATCCCTATGGGAAAACTCACATTCTGCACCGTTTTTCCGCAGATTTTCCGCAAATTCTTCGCCGTCAAATCCGCTTTCAGCCGCCTTAATGGTAATGTGAAAGGGGTCACCCTCGGCAAAAATAATCCTGTGGGCAAAACGCTGACGGAAATCACGGATATACCGCAGATTATCCTCAATATCCCCTCGGATTTCCTCCGCCATATATCTGTTGCACAAATCAAGTGACATCATAATCAGATAGGAGGGACTTGTAGAGGTGAACATACTCATAGTCTGCTTTAAAATCGGCTTGTATGCCCTGTCTTTCACGTGGAGAAACGCTCCCCCTGTGAGGGCTGGGAGCATTTTATGGGCGGAATCGCAGCACATATCAGCTCCGAGGGCAATCGGGTGCATACTGTTGGGGAAAAAATGAAGATGCGCACCGTGGGCATTGTCCACCAAAAGCTTTGCATCGTATTTCCTGCAAATTGCCGATAATGCCGATATATCGGCAATTCTTCCCGTATAATCGGGAGATGTGACATAAAGACAGCTGTGGGGATTTTCTCGGAGAAGCTTTTCAACTTCCGAGAGATTTACAGTTCCCGACAGAATTCCGTCGGTGTAATCGGGCATAATCCACTCCACATCAAGTCCCAGCAGAACACAGCTGTTAAGGAATGCCCTATGCACGTTGCGAACGGCTATAATTCGCCGATTTTCAAGCCGCATTGCCCCAAGCATAGCCTGTATGCAGGAAGTTGAACCACCTGCGGAAAATAAAGCTGCACCGCTGCCGTAAATTGCCGCCGTGTTGTCCTCGCTTTCGCTTATGATTCCGTCAGCTTCAAAAAGGCTGTCAGCACCGCTTATTTCCGTAATGTCAAGGCGGTACAGTTCCGCCAATTCTTCTGAAATATGCTTTCCGTGATGACCCGGCATATGGCATCGCAGGGGATTTTTTTCGCTGTAATTCCGCAAAAAATCGTAAATTGGTGTATTCATAAAAACTCCTTGAAAGTGTATCGCAAATATCTGAAAATATTTTTTCTTGCCGTCGCCATAACCTTTGAAACCGCCTGAGGTGTAACTCCAAGCCTTTCCGCAATTTCCGTAACCGACATTTCCTTGAAATAGAAAAGGGTTATAATTTCAGCCTGTCTTGCGGTTAAATCGTTTTGGATTATGTTCAGCAAAGCTTTCTTTTTTTCCGAATTTTCGCTGTCTGAAAGAAAGTGACGAATATAGCTGTCTGCCTGTCCCGTTGATGAATCGAAGTATACATTTCGTCTTGTCAAGGTATCACCTCTTTCAGTTGTGGACGACTCGCTCGTATTTTTCGAGGTTATCAATGATTTCACGCATATCAATATATTCCGTGCAGAGCAGGCGGATTCGGCGGTTCAAATCCAGCTTTTCTATTTCCTGAACAGCATTTTTCTGACGGAGAGTATTCCTCTGCAAACGCAGTTCACCTATACGCTCCTTAGCCATTTCACAGCTGATTTTATAATTTTTGATAAGCTCTTTCATAACTACTCCTTTCGCTGATGTGTATAATTTAGTTCTACTAATATTGTAGAATAAAAATCAACGAAAGTCAATAGATTATTTTGGATTTGGATAAACTCACAAAAAACAGATAAAGTTTATGGTGAAATTGCATAAATTTCTAAAGCTAAAGGCTAACAGCTAATAGCTAACGGCTTAGCTGTGAATTACCTCATAAAGCTCCTTTGCGGTTTCAAGGGAAACTCCTGCTGTTAGTGCCAATTCTTCAATGGTTGCCTTTTGGAGATTTTCTTTCGTCTTGTACTTTATAAGAAGTTTAGCCGCCTTTTTCTCGCCGATGCCCTTGACCGACAGCAATTCGGAGCTGTAGGTCTTTTTCTTATGCTTTGTGTGCATAAAGCTGACGGAGAAACGATGCACTTCGTCCTGAATTTTCGTCACGAGATTAAATGCCGCCTGTAGGTTGTTTATCTGGATTTCCCTGCCGCCTGTGGCAATGGCACGAGTGCGGTGCTTATCGTCCTTGACCATACCGAAAAGGGGAATATCAAGTCCAAGTTCCCTCAAAAGCGGCTCAACAGCGTGAACGTGACCTGTTCCGCCGTCAAGGAGAATTAAATCGGGAGTCCGTGTGAAATACTCGTCGCCCTCTTGATTAACAATGTGGAGCAGCCGCCTTTTCAGCACTTCACGCATACTGCCGTAGTCGTTCTGATATTCCTGTTCCTTAACGGTGAATTTCTTGTATGCCTTTTTCTGCGGTCTGCCGCCTGCGAATACAACCATACCTGCAACCATTGACTCCGAGGAGAGATTTGATATATCGTAAGCCTCGATGATTTCTGGGGGATTTGCCAATCCAAGGCATTTTCCCAGCTGTTCAAGAGCAATAACGTCCTTGCCTGTGCGGCTGCTTTTCAATGCGGCATATTCTGCGGAATTATTTTTCGCAAGCTTTACAAGGTCAAGAAGTCTGCCCCTTTGAGGCTGATAAAGCTTAACTCCCCTGCCTGCCTGAATTTCAAGGAGCTGTTGGATAAGTTCGGATTCCACAGGCATATTTTCAACGGCAACAGTTCGTGGAATATCCTTTCTGCCGTGGTAGAACTGCACCATAAATGTGCTTAAAATATCCTCGTCATCTTCATTTTTTTCAACATCAAATACAGCTTTGTCGTATAAGCGATTGTCACGATACATCAGCACGGAAATATAAACCCCGCCGCCATATTCAGCCAATCCCACTACATCAGCGGAATCCACACCGCTGTCAACCATTTTCTGTTTTTCAGATGCTTTTTTCACAGCGGCAATGCGGTCACGGAGCATAGCTGCCTTTTCAAATTCAAGATTTTCAGCGGCAATGTTCATTTCAGCTTCCATACGCTCCACCGATGCCGCACCGCCTGAACGGATAAATTCCTCAGCCTCTGCAATAATTCCCATATATTCATCGGCGGAAATCCTGCCACGGCAAACGCCCATACATTGCTTGATATGGTAGTTCAGGCAGGGACGTTCCTTGCGGAAATCACGGGGGAATTTCTTGTTGCAGGTGGGGAGCATAAATACACGGTTAGCCTCATTTACAGCCTCTTTTGTAATGTATGAGCTTGTATAAGGACCGAGGTATTTGCCTTTTTCCGTGGTGTTTTTCTCCGTGGTAATACGTGGGAATTCCTCGTCAGAAATGCGGATATAGGAATATCCCTTATCGTCTTTCAGGAGAATATTATATTTCGGCTTATGCTGTTTGATAAGGCTGCATTCGAGAACGAGGGCTTCAAATTCGCTGTCGGTAACGATAAAATCGTAGTCCTGCACCTTTGACACCATAGCCGCAACTTTCGGGGTATGGTCGGGGTTTTCCCTGAAATAGCTTGTGACACGCTTTTTCAGATTTTTTGCCTTGCCGATATAAATTATACCGCCCTCACGATTTTTCATAATGTAAACGCCGGGAGATGCGGTAAGCTTTGAGGTTTTTTCCCTCAGATATGGTAAACGTGGATTCATTGGTTCTCCTTTGTCGATGCTTCGCAAGCTATTAGCTTTTATACTAATCCCTGAAATGTTAGTAGTACTTTGTAACAACTAAAACTTTATAAAATCAAATGGCAGAGGACTTAAACGAAAATCATTTGAAAAGACTAATTGACACGAATGAAAAGATTTGTCTTTTTCTTATACAAAAATCCCCTTTCATCAAAAGTCGGCAATGGGAGGGAAAAAGGGGAAAGGGAAAGGAGAGCCCAGAGAGGAAAACCGTAGGGGAAAA
>JAFSBM010000217.1 GCA_017437285.1 Ruminococcus sp.
CTATTGCTTCTTCTCTCCCACACCTCACGATGTGAAACTTGCAAGTCGCTCTTAAGTTCGTCGGTAACTACGCCTCGGTGGACTTTCACCACAGAGCATTGATATGCCCGTCATACAAATAAATGCACCCTAACTTTGTATCAAAATTAGGGTGCTGATATGTCAAAGAACGGTAATTTTGATACATATGCGACCTTACCAATTACCGTTTTCTTTTGGTGGAGTGCGTTTTATTTTGGTTGAGCGTTTTCTGTTGGGTTAAATTTGTGGATTCTATAGTACAGTTTAATTTCAAATCGTTAATCCCATGTAGGCTCTTTACCTGTAGAAGCCAACGCATAGTATGCAAGTATCTTTGATGCGTCAGACGAGTCGGTTGAATTATCTTTATTTACATCAGCAGCTTTACACTGAATATCAGTAAATGCACCTGCTCCACCTGTCTGAATTTTTGCATATTCTGCAAGAACAAGAGAAGCGTCTGAAGAATCTACAGAGCCATCATTGTTTACGTCACCAAGCAGATATGCTGGTTCTGTTGTTGTAGGTGGTGTAGTTGTAGTTACAGATGTAGTTGTGGATATTGAAGTCGCAGAATTTGTAGTTGTGATTGTGCTTGGAATAATGCTATCCTTATAGCTGTCATTACATCTTGAACAGATATATTCTATATAACCTTCGCTGTCAGGGGTTGGCTCGTGAACTGAGCTTTCGTAGTCGTGACCGAGTGGCTCAACATTTTTGATTCCAGTATAATTGTTACATTCATTACAGCTGAGTTCGTATACCTTTCCTAAGCAATCATTACCTTCAAATAAGGTTTCTGTGCAATTGGTATGCTTACATGTTCTTATAGGAGGTTCATTTGTTGCATAAGCAAATCCGCAGATGCTGCAGGTACGGATTGTCATATTATCTGAAGTTCTTACCATGTCGTAGAAATTGTGGTTCGAAGCTTTCTGATATTCCTCATACTCATAACCGCAAAGCTTGCATCTATGTCTTACAACACTTTCCTTTGTGCAGTGACCTTCTCTTGTTGTTTCTGATTGGAAACTGTGTTCACACTCCGACAGCTTATCACACTCATATTCAAGCTGAACGCTTTCAATCCAGGTTTCATCTCCGCCCCATAAACCGAAAATCTTTTCTTTATTTTCAAGGCTGAAAGTGCCTATCCAAATTTTTCTTGTAGTTGCTACAAGTTCAGGAGTCTGGGACTTGTCTGTTCCTATCTGACCGAAGTCAAGAGTAGCGTATATAGCTACCGAATCGTAGGTGTCGTTATACTCAAGTGTGTAATCAACACCGATGTTTGTAGAATCAAAGCTGTCGATATTTCCGTCACCGAAAATCTTGGTGTTTGTATAATCAGCATAGATATATCTGTCCTGTCCGTTGTTTCCAGGGCAGACTATATCTGCATAGAAATCATAGTTATAGATTCCATACTTTGTGCCTGAGTAGCCGCCTATCTGGTGGTGAACCTCACCGAACTTACCAAGCTTATCGGCATACTTCTTTTCTATTGTATACTCAGCATACATACAGCCTTTTGGTGCTTCGTTATAGCCGATACCTACGCCGTAATAGTTATCCTCATCCTCAGCATAGATAAGCACTGTCATTCTATGTCCCATCCATGCGTATGAGAGGAGCATATCCTGGTAATAAGAGCCTGTTACGCTCTGAAGCTTATCACCTGAAATTTCGTCGTCCCTGAAAATAATACCGTAGACAGGGTTGTTGGTGTTACCTGCACTATTATTACAGCTACGATCGTCAACTATTTCTCTGGAGCAATCCATATAGAATGAATTTTCGCCGTCCGGAGCAGTTGTGACATCGTAGGAAACCGTCTGCATAAGAACGTCATACCGTTCCTTTATGGAAAGGTTTTTAATATCATCATAGGTGAACTTTGTTTTATCTGTACCGCCTGGTTGAACTGCTGTGTTTTTTTCGGAATTAATAAAGTTTACAATAGTATCCCTGTCGATAAAGTCAAAGAACGCTTTTTCAAGATCTGAAAGCTCACTGTCACTTCTGTCTTTGAAGTCATACAGCTTAAACTGAGTATATTTATCAGTTTCATCAAGCCACTTGTTAGGAATATCAAAAACCTTATCTTGTTCTGATTGATTGGTTTCAATCTGAATAAGCTGTTCAGGAGCCTTCTCTGTTTCTTCAATACATAATCTCTCGCCGTTAACATAAGTGATTGTTCCTGGAATCGACCATTCTGTTACTTCTTCCTTTTTAACTGTGACTGTTTCATCTGTATCGGAAGTTGAGGGGTCGTCGGCCTGGTCTTTAAGGTAGAATGTATGAAGATTTATTGAGTTATTCTTACAGTTATCAATCAGAATATTTTCTGCTCTGTCATAAGGAGTTATAGGTCTGAGAATCTTATAGTCGCCCCAGTAAGATGTATACACAAGATTGCCAGCAACTCTTGCATTAGAAATTGATACAACCTCGTTGCCGTCTGCGTCCCTGTATCTGATTGTAGGACTGTCAAATGCCAGGAAGTAGCACTCATAGCTCATTGTACCAATATCGGTATTTCCGATGAGTCGGAGTCCGTCGCTGACGTGGAACATAACCATCGGCTTATCTGTCAGAGCATCAGGAAGGTCAATCGGGAAATTAGAGTTAAGCATATGGTTTGTTATACTGCCATAGCCTGCTCTCGTCATAGTATTTCCGCATACAACATCGTTTCTGCCAAAACTGTAGTTAAAGCTGTAGTCTATGATGTTGCCTCTGTAAAGACTGTTTCCGTCACCTGAAAGCTTTTTGCCGTTTGAGAACTGAGCGAATTCAAGCCAACAGCCTCTCCATGTTGAATTTGTAAAGTCGGAATTGCTGATTAAGTATTTATAGTTAATATCACCAGGAGTAATTCCATCTTCACCTTCTACTCCTGTACTTCCTGTTGCATACAGATATTTTAGAACAACATTGTCTGTTACGGTTTTATAGAAAATACCGTAATCAAAATACTGTGCTGTACCGCCTGTAATTATAGAATTGGTAATATTACAGTTTGTAAAACATCCTACTCCACGCTGAAGTGAACCAATACTAATTAATATATTCTTGAAGTTGCAGTTATAGAATGCACTTGCACCTGTATTATGAAGAGAACCTCTTACACTATATAAGTAGCCGTCGATTGGTGCATTGTCATCACCACTCATTACAAATAGACCGTTTCCACTGATTTCGTCTGTTTTGTTTGCGTTTATTTCGCCCTTGATAATTACTCTGTATGTAGCACCGCCACGGAGAACAATGGGTTTATCTATGGTATATGTGCCTTCTTCAATATAGAGAATAGCGTCGTGTGTTGCAACGTAGTCGAATGCCTCCTGAAGCTTTTCGTGATTGGATGAATAGTTCCAGCTGAAGCCTCCGAAGTCGTCTTTGTAGCTTAAAATCTCAAAATTACCGTTTTCAAGATCATTGTAGTATCGATCCTCGATGCCAAGTTCTTCAAGAGTTCCCTCATCGGCACCGATATCACCGAGCTCTGCGTAGCCATAGGTTGGTTTATTAGTATACACAAACGCAGATAGGTCTACATATCTTCCGTGGCTGGGGGTGATATATATGCCCTCGTCCAGCCAGCTTACAGGGTCAGAGCCTTCCACACCAACATAACCCATAGCAGGTGTGCCGTCGGCATTATTCCAGCCTTTTTCGCCCCATTCGATGATTGTGTTGTCGTGCCATCCCTCTGTATATGGCATACTGCCCTTCCAGTCATCAATCATCAAGTTTTCGTATTCCCAGTTGTTGATTTTAAAAGCATTATCAGAGAAGTATACATTATCTGCACTTCTTCTGGCATCATATCTTGATGTCCATTCGGAATCTGTAAGTCTAACAAGTGTTGTCCAGTCAAGCGAGTCACACTCAATTTTATTCTGTGTAAATGTTATACCGTTGTGGAGCCAAACCATAGGGATATGCTGACCGTGGGCATGATTTGCAGAATCAAGCTTATTGCCGGTTATGGTATCACGGATTATATAACCCTTGCTATGATATATAAATCTGTTTTCTTCTTTGCTCCATGTTCTGTCCCAGAAGTCAAATGCGGGTATTCCCTGTCCTTCAAAATACTCTGCGATATCATTGTATGCACAGTCCTTGAAATAGCATCCGCTTACAGATGACGAGGCATCTGTTGTTGTATCCATTACAAAGCTATACACACGTTCAAATGTTATATTGGAATATGTTGTATGCGGACACCAACAGCCTGCACCGCTTCGTGAAAAATAGTAATTACCTATATACGAGTTTGCAAATACTGTTGTACCCATATTAAAAGTAACCTGAAATACAGGGAGCTGACTCAAACCATCTGAATCAGTATAATACCCACCATAATAATAGTTGTCATAAAAGAATGCGTCGTTGGTATCTACACCCTGGAAAACATATTTGGTAGGGCCTACCGTACAATCTGTAACACGGGTGAGCATATCAATTTTTGTCCAGCGCATAAAGGATTCAAAGCCTGATACCGCAAGGTTGTGAATTCCGCCATACTTTGCGGTAATTCTGTAAAACAGGCTGTAATTATCAACAGGCTGGATATCGTCACTACAAATATTCTCAAGAATTGTATCTACTGAACTAGTAGGCTTAAAGGACTCATGTGTTCCCTCAACTACAAAAGCAAGGTCATTTATACTTGAGAAATACCACGAGTATGTTTCGTCAAGATTTGCATTGGTAAAAAAACCGTTGACATCAACGTCATTACCGTCAATATCCTTAAAGTACGGATTGATAACAAAGGCTGCTTTACCTGCATTGGCGTTGATTCTTGTATAGCCGAACAGATATACAGAGTTTTCGAAATAATACACGCCGTCTTCGACAAAGACATCGGCATTATCTCTTTTTCTGGCAATTTCCAAAGCTTTGTTGAACATATCCGTATAGTCATAATACGGGTTCTCCGGGTCATAATCCGGAAAAAGCAGATTTCCGTTTTCGTCGACTGATTCTGCAACCTGCGACGGGAAAAAGACCGTCTTTGTATTTGTGCCATAAGGGGTATCGATATCATTCTTTTGATACATACCAATTTCGCCTGTATGCCCGTATTTTATTATTCCTTCATTGGGGTCATAATCAACAGCAAATGGTTGCTCTGCTTCAATAGGCTCTGCCTTTTCAGCAGCATTAACTGCTAAAGCGGAGGGGGATACACCCTGCGGGATTATTTGCAGCAGCATAAGAAGCGCTGCCATAAGGCTTAAGGGCATCTCTAAAAACCCCTTTTGAGAAAAAACAGCTATGCACGACATCTGCTGCGTCAACCTCCCTCGGAGTGCAGCAGCACGCCTTCGGAAGGTTTCCTTGCAGCTGCCGCACCTATCTGTTTTTTCTTTAATCAAACGAGTTTTTAGAGATGCACTTAAAATTTTTGAAGATAGTTTCATTTTTTTCATATACATTCTCCTTACTTGCCTAAAGAAAGCAAAAACTAAAACAAGGCAAAATTTTAAGA
>JAFSBM010000025.1 GCA_017437285.1 Ruminococcus sp.
GCCCCTACACAGAAATACGATATACAGCCGATTTGTAGGGTCACGGCGTGCCGTGACCGCAATTTTGGTACGAAATTTACAATAATTATTCAAGAACCGTTACATTATTTAACGGACACGGCTCGCCGTGTCCCTACAAAAATATCATCATACAAAAGAAAAGACGGCAATCGTTAAGACTGCCGCCCATAATGGCTAATAGCTAAAGGCTTTAATACGGCTAATGGCTTTACAAAAAAAGAACGGCAGAAATTCATCTACCGTCCATAATTCTTAATTCTTAATTCTAAATTCTTAATTAATACGCCACCGTTACTGTAGTTGTATCAGTACCTGTTGCTGTGCCTGCATCTGTACCCGTGCCTGTTGTAGTGCTTGTAGTTGTGGTTGTAGTCTTGGCAGTTGTGCCGTTACGCACCTCGGGAGGAAGTTCCACAGGCTCTTGTACCTTTTCGCCAAATCCAAAACATTCCTCATATGCGTCAATTATATCGTGAACCATATATTTTGAATATTCACCGCCCTCAATTACGCCTGCAAAGGCAATCTGAGGGTCATCAGCAGGGGCAAATCCGATAAATACGGAGTTCTGCTTGCTGAGGTCGTTCATATCAGTCTGTGGTGTACCTGTCTTGATAGCCACGTCAAAACCAAATCCCGTCAAGCTGTATGGTGAGGGAACATTTCTTGCAGCGTCAATCATACCGCCAATGATGTAATCGTAGACATAATCCTCATTAAGCTCGATTTTTCCTGCAATTTCAGGCTTTGTCTTAGATGTCATTTCCTTTGTGCCGTAGTTGTAAAGGCTGTCAACAAGATATGGCTTGTAACGCACACCTCTGTTGCCGATTGTGCTTGCTACAGATGCAAGCTGCAAGGGAGTAAAGCCGCAGTCCTGATTTCCGATACCAGCCTGAATTACATAACCGATATACCAAGGCTGTCCACGTTCCTCAAAAGTTTCAGGATTACAGAGGAAACCTGCCGCATCTCCCGTTTCAAGTCCGAGAGGTGAGCCAAGACCGTATAATTCCGCATATTTGGTGATATTGTCAATTCCAAGCAGACGTGATACCTCGTAGAAATACACGTTACATGAAACCTCAATTGCACGTCGTGCGGAAATGTATCTGTGATAGCCTGTACATTTGAAGTGACCGCCGTAGAATTCATAGTGTGTCTGGCAGTCAAATGATGTAAAGCCGTCAACTATTCCCTCATTCAGACCTGCTGTAGCGGTAATTGTCTTGAATGTAGAACCTGGGAGATACTGTCCCCATGTACAGCGGTTGAACATAGGAGAATTGGGAGCTTTAAGCAGCTCGTCATATTTTTCCTCAAAATCCTTAAGGTTATAGGTAGGAGCAGTTGCCATACCGAGAACCGCACCTGTTTTTGCGTCAAGAACTACAACTGCACCCTTTTCAACCTTGTTTCCGCCATAGTAGCCGAAACGCTGCAAGAAGTTGTCAAGTGCGTTCTGTATTTTAATCTGAAACGCTCCGTCAATGGTAAGCTTTACCGTCTGACCGGGAACAGTTTCTTCAAGTGTGCGTACATCTGCAATAGCATTGTCGAGGATAGTAACCTCCTCTACACCGCTTTTTCCACGGAGTTCCGTTTCCATAGCGTATTCGATACCGCTTTTTCCTACGGTATCATTCATAGCATAGCCCTTTTCTTTAAGTTCGTCATATTCCTCGGCATAGATAGGGCCTACCATACCGATTTCGTGAGGGAGAATATCTCCACGCTTGATTTCACGGTCAGCGGCTTCAACGGCAGATACGCCACGGAGTATGTTGCTAAGCTCTTTAAGTCTTATAACTGTGGATTTTTCCACATCTCTTGCAAGTACAAAATCATTGTTGTATGAAAAATCCTTTGCCGCCATACCATAACGCAGACCTGCAATAATTCGCTTTTCCTCCTGTGTGTATTCCTCGGAAATCTCATAGTCGGAAATAAGCTTGTCAATACAGTTTTCAGCGGTTGCGTACACGTTGAGGTTAAGTCTTTCCGTTACTGCTGTTGTATCCTGCTCCGTATATTCGTAAGGAGCAGTCATTGTAATTGGCAGGACTTCCTCAAAAAAATGGTCTTTTGCCGCAAGCTCATTGTAAAGGCGGAGGAGAATTGCATTTCCCTCCTTGAATTCCTTCGGGAAAAAAGCATACTGCAAAACAATATTAGTCTGTGAGTTGTTGCCGATAATCACATTTCCCCGATAGTCGAGAATTTCGCCTCGTGTAGGGGAAACCTCACGCTTGTATGTTATGGCGTCGCTGTCATATCTCGGTGCAGTTACAGCTTCGTCGCCCTCAACAATCTGCAATTTTATAAGCTTCATTGAGGAAAGGACTCCGAGGCATATAACGAGAAGTACCATAACAATGGATTTTATTGTATCTGAAACAGATTTCATTTATGCCTCCTAACTTGTGCGTATAACTTCTTCAATTGTCAGATGCTCCTTAGGCATAAGGAGATTGTTGATAATCTTGAACACTATAAAGAGTATCACGGTGGAAATTACGGTATACAGCCATACTTTAAGGGTAACGCTTCTGAATATCCGTTCAACGCCGTCATATCCCCAGATTTCATAGAAGAATTTATAGTCCAGCCAGCATTGCAGAAATGAAAAGACGGAAATAATAAACATACAGTTGATGAATTTTTTGCGGAGATAAAGCTCAAAAACAAGGGTTGAGGCTACGCAGAAAACCGTCAGTAATACCGCATTAAAGCCTAAAAGCCGTCCGCAGGCAATGTCAATGAGTAATCCGCAGAAAGCACCTGTATAAGCCGATGCCATAATGTCGTTATTCACGGCGATAAGCAGGGCAACAGGCACAAGAAGTACGGGTTTTAAAAGCGTCCCCGATGTCATAATCACAAAACTTGCAAAAATAATAAAGTAGTAGAGAAACCACCGCAGAGTGGTTTTAAAGTAGAGGATACGTTTTTCACGGGGTGTTTTCAGCCTCATCGGTATCCTCCTTTTCTTTTCCGTCCTTGCCCTCGAAGTCCATTATAACGAATACGGAACGGAGTCGGGAAATATCCGCAGCAGGCTCAATTTCAGCATAAGCTGAAAGACCGTTTGCCTCAACGCCAACTTCTGTAACCGTACCGATAGCGTAATCTTTAGGGAAAAGTCCGCTGTTTCCCGATGTTATCAGCAGGTCGCCCTTTTTGATGCCGTGATTTTTGTCAAGGTGAATAAGCTTTGTTCTTGACTTTTCAGCGGCAATTACAGCTCCCTCAACTATGCCGAAATCCCTGTTTGTAGATGAACAGATAGCGGCAATTGACAAGTCGGGAGAGAGAAGTGTGCGGACAGTTGAGCTGTGCTGTGAAACCTCAATGATAATTCCCACAATGCCCTCGGGAGTGATAACGGGAGAATATGGCTCAATGCCGTCAGCATAGCCTCTGTCAATGATAAATCCCTTAAATGGGTCATTGGCGATATATCCCATAACTTCCGCAGACTGGGAAAAAACGCTGTCGGGGTGTTCTTCTTTTATGACAACAAGCTTGCGGAGTTCCTCAACCTCAGCAACAAGGTCGTCATACTCTGTAAGCTTTTTGTTAAGCTCTCCGATTTGCTTTTTAAGTTCGAGATTTTCCTCGTAATATGCGTCGGCATTGCTTATTCTGTCAGCATTTTTCTCCATTTCCATAGTGATGCTGTTTGACGCAAATCGGAAAGGCTTTGTAATTGTGTTGATAAATGATGCACCCGAAAGGGAATAACCGCCCTTTGTAACGGAGTATATCATAATACCCACGAGAAAAGCGAGTAAGGCAAGCAGGACTTTAAACCGTGTGCTTTTCAAAAATTCGCCCATTTAGTGCCTCCTTAATAATACTTGACATTTTCTGTAAGAGCGTCCTGATAGTCGTTGATGTTTTCGAGAATTTTTCCTGTACCCTCGGCAACGCAGTCAAGGGGATATTCGGCGATATACACGGGCATACCTGTTTCACGGGAAATCAGCTTGTCAAGTCCACGGAGAAGGGCACCGCCACCTGCAAGAGTAATGCCGTGGTCGATTATATCCGCTGAAAGCTCAGGTGGAGTTTCCTCAAGAGTTGACTTTACAGCGTCAATTACCTTGGCAAGAGGCTCAACGAGAGCGTCACGGATTTCCGCAGAGTTAACCGTAACATTTTCGGGAAGTCCGTTAAGGAGATTTCTTCCCTTGATTTCCATAGTATCTTCCTTTTCGCCGGGGAATGCGGAGCCGATTTCAACCTTGATATTCTCCGCAGTTCTTTCACCGATAAGGAGGTTGTATTTCTTCTTGATGAAGTTGATAATTGAAGCGTCAAACTCGTCCCCTGCACATCTTAAAGAACGTGAGGAAACAATTCCGCCGAGAGAAATAACGGCAACTTCCGTTGTACCGCCGCCGATGTCAATAATCATACTGCCCGAGGGTGAACGTGTGGGCAGACCTGCACCGATAGCCGCAGCCATGGGTTCTTCAATGATAAGGACATTGTTAGCACCTGCTTTTTTGCAGGCTTCACGGACAGCTCGTCTTTCAACGGCAGTTACGCCCGAGGGAATACAGATAATTACATTCGCCTTAGTAAGTATTGTACCCCTGAGAGCCTTTTTTATGAATTCCTGCAGCATAGTTGTGGCAATGTCAAAATCTGCTATAACGCCGTCTTTGAGAGGACGTACAGCCACAATTGAACCCGGAGTTCTGCCGATAACTTCTTTAGCCTCCATACCAACATAGCGTGTCTTGTCGGTACGTGTGTTAACAGCCACAACCGACGGCTCTCTGATGATAATACCCTTGCCTCTGAGATAAACAAGAGTATTAGCAGTACCTAAATCTATACCAATATCTTTTGTAAACATTTTACGCTCCTTGTATATTTATTTTAATCCCAGCCCTATTAAGAGGGAATCTTGTTTGCTGTCTTACAATAAACTATAAATGCAGTAACAAGGAAAAGAAGCTGTGCAATATTGAATGTGATTGTAAATCCGATATCAAAGACAAAGAGGTCACCAAATGTAAATCTTGTAGGTGAAAATCCAAACGCTTTGCCGTAGCTGAGCCAGCCAAGTCCCTCTGTTCCAACAACTGCTGCACCGAGAAAATGACCGAGAACAATTGCAGCTATGACGAGGAAAATAAAATAAACATTCTTTTTCATTGTTAAATCTCCTTTTTGCGGTGCGGCTTATACCAATCCCTAAAATGTTATTGGTATTAAATTCCCGATGAACCGAAGCCGTTTCCGCCTCTTTCCGTTTCTGTGAGTGTATCGCTTATTTCAATTTCGGGGAAAAGCACCTTTGTGGGGATAAGCTGAGCAATTCTCATACCGTCCTCAACGGTGAAAGGCTCTTTTCCGTGGTTTATGAGGGGAATGAACCATGCCCCTCTGTAATCGCTGTCAACAACTCCAACGCAGTTGGCGAGGGTGACGCCGAATTTAGTCGAAAGTCCAGACCGTGGATAAATCAGCAATGCAACGTCATCGCAGTCGGTCATTGCTGTAAGTCCCGTGGGAATCATTTTTATCTCGTTTGGAGCAAGCACTACAGGCTCGTCAACTCGTGCGTGTATGTCAAGACCTGCACTTGCAGGAGTTGCACGAGAGGGAATTATTGCCTTTTCGTCAAGTTTTTTAAATGTGAGTTTCATAATTTTCACAAACTCCTCTGTAGTAAAGTCCCCGTGTAACCGCCTCTGAGGGCTTGTTTCCCTTTATAGCGTCAATTGTAGCCCTTCCGTCCTCATCGTGGAGCAGAACGGCGAAAAATGCGGTATTTCGGAATTTATCCGCCCTGTCAGCCATACAGAGAATATCTGAGTTGAGGATTTCAACATAGTCTTTTGAGCAGGCAACAGGCAACTTTCGTGAAGTTCTGTCCGTAAGACTGCCCGTACAGTTTTTACAGCCGATTTCATTTTTTATAGGGCAGTTTCGGGTAAGCATAAGGGGCAGTCTGCCGTAAATCAATGCTCCCAAGGGCAGGGATGTGCGGATATTTTCAAGCTGATTAAGGGTCATTTCTGGGGAAACTATGCAGTCCTCGAATCCCAGTTTTTGCAGATATTCCGCAGAATATGAGTTGAACACATTCATAGTGAAGCTGCCGTGGAGAGTAAATCCGAGAGCCTTTCCCATAGCCGCCCCATCAAGGGTATGGCAGAGAATACGGCTTATACCGAGGTTTTTCAGTTCTCTGAGCCTTGCGGAGAGTTTTTCCTCGTCCGCAATAAAACGTGGAGGGGAAATAATAATTTTTTCGCAGGAAATAATTTCCGTAAGCTGCGGTGTAATGAGGTGTTCGGGAATTGCTACAAACTGGGAATAATCCGCAGCTGCCGCCGCCTGTTCAACAGTACGGCAGAAAGTTCTCACGTGAGGTTTCACGGGAGTTGGCGGCAGATTATTCGGCTTTTTCGGGATATAGTCGGTAATTGTATACCGTGGCTTATTATACTCTGCAAGCTGTTCCGTTAAATTCTCAACGGCAGTTCTGCGGAGTTCGTTTAATTTACCTGCCGGAACAAAAAGTTCGTCGTCAATTTCAGCTGTAACCTTGCCGAGAGTGAAAACAGTATCGCCAAGCTTTGCAAGCTGTTTTTCAAGGGACTCCCTTGTGACAGGTGCTTTTTGTGCCTTATCGGGAATATCTCCCACGGCTTTAGCCTGTAAATCGCCCCATTTTGCGGTAATTTCCACAGGCTGTCCGCTTTTTACACAGCCGTGAAAATCCACCGTATAGACGGCACGTTCACTTCTGTAAAGTTCGTGAATAGTGGGAATAATTTCCTTTGCGGCAATGACATCTTCCTTTTCACGGATACCGAACATATCCTGCCTTTTTCCCGAAAAATAGCCGTCTGTAAAGCCTCCACGGGAAAAAATTCCACGGAGGGTTTTCATATCGGGGGAATTGCCGTCAAGAGCCTTTTTCAGTTCCGAAACGGCTGAGGCGATATATTCGGGACGCTTCATACGCCCCTCGATTTTAAGGGAATCAACGCCGATTTCACGCAATTTATCCGTATTTTCAAGGAGGGAAAGGTCTTTCAGCGACAATGCGGCTGAATTTCTGTTTCCCACAGCGGAAAACGGCAGTCGGCAAGCCTGTCCGCAGCAGCCACGATTGGCAGAGCGAGAGCCGATAACCGCCGACATATAGCATTGCCCCGAAACCGACATACACAACGCACCGTGGACGAAAACTTCCGTTTCAATATCAACCTTGCAGATTTTTTCAAGGGTATCCGCAGAGAGTTCACGGGCAGGCACAACACGGGAAAATCCCAGATTTTTCAGTAATTCCGCACCTGCGGCGGTATGTATCGAAAGCTGAGTTGAGCCGTGAAGAACAGCGTCGGGAACAGCTGAACGGATTATTTCTGCCGCCCCTGTATCCTGCACAATATAGCCGTCAATGCCGTATTCTGCGGTTTTTTTGATGAACTGACAGAAATCAGCAGCTTCATCGTCGGAAATAATTGTATTCACCGCAAGATACAACTTTACACCGTGAATATGGCACAGCCGAACAGCCTGTTCAAGTTCCTCGTCGGAGAAATTTGCAGCATTATTTCTTGCGGAATAGCTTTTTCCGCCGATATAAACGGCATCTGCACCTGTGCGTACTGCGGCGGTCAGCCCCTCAAAACTGCCTGCGGGAGCGAGTATTTCGGGGGATTTCATTCAAGACTGTCCTTGAGCTGACGGAGCTTAATCATATTTTCAAGCTGAACGATTTTAGCTTTGAGAGCCTCAACCTCTTTCTGTGCGGAATCACGCTCTATGCGGCTTTTTCCTGCCTCGTCCACATACTCCTTTGTCTGTGTGCGGATATTGTCAAGTCGCTGATTTGCCTTATTCAGGTCATCGAGAACGCTGAGGGCAACCATTATAGCGGCTGTATAAGGTGAAGTTCCGCTGCCCGAAGTCATATGCTCGTTGATTTTAGCCTCTAAGGCACGAGCGAGGGAATACACGTAATTCGGGGATTCTGCGGTTCTGAGCTTGTATTCCTTTCCGCAGATTACAACTTTTACATCGTTAAGCATTTTTTTGTTTCCTTTCTGTATTTCTTTTTAGCCATTAGCTTTCAGCTTTTAGCCATTAGCTTTCGTTCTATAATTATACTGACAGCTAAAAGTAACGGCTTACATATTAAAACAGTTAAATAGCCATTATCTTTCAGCTTTTAGCTTTCGTTCTGTAATTATACTGACAGCTAAAAGCTAACGGCTAACGGCTAACAGCTTAAAAACAGTTAAATAGCCATTAGCTTTATGTGCGGCAAATTACGGTTGAACGCTAATTTGCAGGGGCTGTCTATGAAAAAATATGTCTTGACGGGACGATGCTGAAATCGTCCCATACATTAAATTATTTTTCTGATAATTTACTGATAATCATTTTTGCAATTTTATAAGCGTCACCGCAGCCGAGAGTTATAACCAAATCCCCTGACTGTGCATTTTCGCATACATAATCGCAAATCTGACCGAAGTTGAAATACTTCCTCTCGTCTGTCCATTCAGCAGTTTCGTCCTGCGGGAACCAGATACAATCGGGAATCTGCTCTGCAAGGTGACGGGTGAAAATGCCGTAGGTATTCTTTTCACGGCTTCCCATAATATCCGTCAGCACCGTATAATCGGGGATTTGCAGTACACGTACAAAATCGTCAAGGAGCAGTTTTGTTCGGCTGAATGTGAAAGGCTGGAAAATTGCCCATACCTTGCGGAAATTCATTTCCATAGCCGCTTTGAGAGTAGCTTCAAGTTCTGTGGGGTGGTGGGCATAATCGTCAACTATGGTAATTCCGTTGACTTCTCCAAGCTTGTCAAAACGACGCTTTGCACCACGGAAATCTTCAAGACCTTTGGCGATATGCTCAAATTCAACATTGCAGTAACGAGCTGCCGCAACAGCCGCAAGGGAGTTGAGGACATTGTGAATTCCTGCAACGTGGAGAGTGATTTCTCCCAGTTTTTCACCCTTATACATAGCGTCATAAGTTGTGAGAAGTCCGTTGTGGACGATATTTTCGGGGTAGTAATCACAGCTGTTATCGCTGCCGAAAGTGATGATTTCCTTGCCGTTTACGCCCTCCAAGGATTTCATAGAATTTTCGTCAGAGCCGTTGATTATTATACACTTTGTCGTGTTTGTATTGAATTTGCGGAATGACTCGATAATATTTTCAAGTGTGCCGAAGTAGTCAAGGTGGTCGGCATCAATGTTGAGAACTACCGAAATATCGGGGAGGAATTTAAGGAAATGGTCCTCGAATTCGCAGGATTCGCAAACGAGAATATCGCTTGTGCCAGCCTTGCCGCTGCCGCCGATGCAGGGGAGTTTTCCGCCAATATATGCGGAAAGGTCAATTCCTGCTGTATACATAATCTGGGTAATCATTGAAGTTGTGGAGGTTTTGCCGTGAGTACCCGAAACGCAGATTGCGTTGTCATACCAGCCTGTAACGATGCCGAGAAGGTCAGCACGCTCCAGCACGGGAACTCCGCTTTCCTTTGCGGCGATAAGTTCGGGATTATCCGCCATAATAGCCGCTGTGTGAACGATGAGGTCAGCACCCTCGATATTTTCCGCCCTCTGACCGATAAATACGGGAATTCCCATATTTCTCACAGCGTCAAGGGTTTCGGTTTCATTGTTGTCGGAGCCTGTGAGATAATAGCCCTGACCGTGGAGTATCTGTGCGAGAGGGTACATACCCGAACCGCCGATACCTATAAAATGAATATGCTTTTTTCCATTGAGAATGTTTCTGTCCAAAATATATCACCTTTCCTTTAAGGTACAATTAGCCATAATAAACCTATTCTATTATTATACTATATTTTTTCGATTATTTCAATAGTTAAAGAGGAAAAATATGACGGAATTTCAAAATCTTTTCGTTCATTTCTTGTAAATAATTTTATCTTTTGATTTTAAAAGGGGGAATATGAGAAAAATAATGGATTTTTTGTAAAAATGTATTGATTTTTTTGTAAATATAGGTTATAATATTAGTTAGACATATATGAACCCGTGGAACGGTTCGTAGCTTGGTCAATAGGATTGAGCAAATGGAGTATATCAAAAATATATGTCAACATAAGGAGGTTTTATAACAATGCAGATCACAGACGTAAAAATCAGAAAGCTGATGTCAAGCGGCAGACTTCGTGCTGTTGTATCAATCACAATTGATGATATGATTGCAGTTCACGACATCAAGGTTGTACAGGGCGACGAGAGATTGTTCGTTGCAATGCCCAGCCGTAAGGATGAAAACGGAATTTTCCGTGATATCGTTCATCCCATTTCTCCCGATGCAAGACGTTCAATCGAGGTTAATATCCTTGAAGCATACGAGCGTCAGGCAGCTCTTATCGCTGCTGAGGAGGAGGCTGCCAACGCATACGAGGCTGCTGTAGAGGCTACATATAATGCAACAGTTGAGGCTGTTGAGGAAACAGCTGAATAATTATTGGGCATCTCTAAAAACCCGTTTGGTTAAAGAAAAAGCAGATAGGTATGACAGCTACAAGGAAACCTCCCGAAGGCGTGCTTTCGCACTCCGAGGAAGGTTGACGAAATAGATGTCATGCATAGCTGTTTTTTCTCAAAAGGGGTTTTTAGAGATGCCCTTAGATAACAAGGCAAGGTTAGTAAATAAAAAAAGGAGTGAGTTGCCCGATGATATAACTGCTGGGTTGCCAGAAAGTGTATAATCGGAACGAGTGGAAAATCAAAGTTAATACGCAGTAAAGCTGTTGAATAGCAGCTTTGTTTGTGTTGCAATAATGATTTTCGCTCTGCATATTCAACGTTTTACCGCAGAGAAATCTGCGGTTTTTTATTATCCTGATTTATTTATTAACTGAGCCTTGAATATAATATATGGAGGAAATAAAAATGTTATCCGTAAAAGAAATTTTATCTGAAAGTTTAAAGAAAGCAATCACAATTGAAATTATGGGAAATCTCCCCGAATGGTTCAATCCGCCTGATGATATTCCTGTAAAGGCGGAAATTCACAAGAAGTATCCCTTTTATGCCGTTTATGACAATGATAACTGCATAGGATTTGTGGCATTGAAAATTCACAATGAGTATACCGCTGAAATATATAATTTAGGAGTACTTAGAGAATTTCACAGAAAGGGTGCAGGACATATGCTTATTGAAGCCTGCAAAAAATACTGTATCAAGAACGATAAATATTTTCTTACAGTAAAAACTCTTGATGAATCGGCAGATTATGAGCCTTATGACCGCACAAGAGCATTTTACAAAAAAGAGGGATTTATTCCTCTTGAAGTTTTCACAACCTATTGGAATGAAGAAAATCCATGTTTATTTCTTGTGAAAGCTATAAGATAAACTGAACGATATGAAAAACCTGCCCGATTTTGTCTGTTATCCTTAACGGAGAAATGAGAGTGGTATGTAACCCGAAAGGCACAATTGCCTTTCGGGTTTGCTTTTTATGCCGGAAGCAGTGCCATTTCGCTCGCTTCGTCTGTTACCGCATCCGCTCTCTGAACGCTGCCAGCCTGAAACGTATAGTGAATCACAATCCTGTTTCCGCAGGTTCGAGAGTACTTCTCTGCTTTCTCATATACTTCAATCCTGCGGATGAACACTCGCAGCAGTTCGGGTGTCAGCTCGGGCATCTCAATATACGTCTTTGCCTTGGCAATGAACTCCTTCACATACATCTCACGCAAGTCCATCTCATCAATTTTCTGCGTGATGCACTGCAGTTCCTGCCGCAGCTCTGCCTGTTCCAGCTCGTAACCACTTGCCATCGTATCATAGCGTTCGGGGGTGATTCGTCCTGTCACTCTGTCCTCGTACAGACAGCGGATGATGTTGTCAAGCTGACTTATTCTTGCGGTAATCTGCGTTTTCTGTCGTTCAGCCGTAGCGTAGAATCTCTCTGCCTCGGCTTCGCCGTTTGCCGTTGCCATTGCATAGAATTCCTCGGTGTTCTCTCTTGCATATGCAGTCATCTGTCGGAGCGAGGTCAGCACAATCTCGTTCAGTACGGATTCTCGGATATAATGTGAGGTGCAGTGATTTCCTCCATGCTTCTGATAGCCGCCGCACTGAAAGTTGTTTGCTCTCGGAGCAATCGTTTTGCCCCTGTGCAGATACAGCCTTGCACCGCATTCCGCACAGAACAGATACCCTGCGAACTTATCCATTTCACCCTGCACATCGGGACGCTTTCTGCCTGCGAAGTGCTTCTGCACCGTGTCAAACAGCTTTCTGCTGACGATTGCTTCATGCGTGTCCTTGAAAACCAGTCTCTTTTCAGGCGGATTCTTCAGTCGTTTCTTCAGCTTATTGCTCTTGGAATAGGTCTTGAAATTGACCGTATCTCCGCAATATAATTCGTTGGAAAGCATTCTGCGAACAGCCGTAATCGACCAGCGATAGGGCTTATCCAGGTTCGGATTTCCCGACCGATTGCCTGTCGTTCTGAACGCATACACGCTCGGGCAGAGAATTTCCTCACGCTCGAAGGTCGCACAGATTCTGCGGATGCCGATGCCGCTTGCGTACATTTCAAAGATTCGCTTCACAATCGGAGCGGTTTCGGGATTCGGCACAAGCTGTTTGGGGTTGTCAGGATTCTTCATATAGCCATAAGGAATCGTCGTTCCCACACGCTCTCCACGTTCGCCCTTTGCACGCTGTACGGCACGGATTTTTTTGCTCGTATCTCTGGCGAAGAAATCGTTGAAAAAGTTACGCATTCCCGACATTTCGTTGATGCCGTTGATGCTGTCCACGCCGTCCGTCACTGCAATGAATCGCACATCATAGGACGGAAATGTCAGCTCCATGAGCCTATCCGTTTCCAAGTGATCTCGCCCCAGTCGTGACTGGTCTTTTACAATGACCGTACCAATTTTCTCATCCTCAATGTCCTTGAGCATCTGCACATAGGCAGGTCTGGTCGAATCCACGCCGCTGTAGCCATCGTCCACATAGAACTGGCAGTTGTGGAAACCGTGATCGTCAGCATATTGTTGCAGAATCATCTTCTGGTTTTCGATGGACTGCGACTCGCCCTCACGCATATCCTCCACGGAAAGTCGGCAGTATAACGCCGTAATCAAATTTCGGTTTGGTGTGTTATCCATTTTATCAATCCTCCTTCGTTTCTGCCCAAACCGAATAGGATACACCAACAGTATAAGCCTATTCGGTCGGGAAGTCCAGAAAACATTTTGTTAATTTTCCTCGTTGATCAGATACTTGATTTTATCCGCTGCAGTTTCTGGCGGATTTTCTGTATCTGCCAGCGGCAGGACTGACACAACCTCGTAGGTCTTGCCGTCGATGTGCATTTTCTTCTCCATATACAGATTCCTGCGTCTGTATGGGATTGTATTGATTTCGATTTCCTTTTCCATGGCATCATCTCCTTTACATGTGTATCCCCAACGCTTCCTTGCGTCGGATTTCTTCCGCCAGCACCTTGCTGTCACTGTGACGTTCGATGTCCTCATCTTCTGACGGCTCATCCATTATCGAAGCCACATCTGCAATGCCAGCGATAAGATCAAAAGCACCGACTGCGAAATCACAACCCACCTGAGCATTTTCAATTGCGTTCTGTGCTTCCATTCTTCTAATTCTCTCCGCTGTGAGGAGAATTGCTCGTTCAGTTTCCCAGCCTGTGACTGTAATTCCTGTGTGGATGATCGCAACATCTGAATCGTTTCTTCCTGATGCTGTTCCAGATTTTTCAGCGTTTCTCGTTGGATTCTTATCTGTTGATTCACCAGATTTACCGAATCCTGCCTGGTCATCAGCTCCTCCTGCGACTTCAACAGTTCCTCCTGTACCTCGCAGGATCTTTTCAGCAGACTGATCACCGCCGTCCAGTTTCGGTTGTCCACCGCCACCATGGGCATGGTTTCCTCCGCCGCCTGCAGGTCGGATTTGTTGCGTTTCATCAAGGCATTCACGTCTAATCTTGAACTCATGTTCCATCATCTCCTTTGAGAATTTCTCGCCGTGCAATTTAGCACAGCGGCACTTTCTTCCGTTCGGACAAGTGTAAGTGATATATTTTCGTGAGTCCTCCCACCTCACGTCATAGCCCAATTGCTTCATCATAAAAATGAATTGCTTGCGACTCTTTGCTTGCTTCATCACTTCCGTGACCGCATTCATCAGTTGAAACTTCCAACTCTCTCCACGCACAGCCGAGCGATATTCACGGTCGGACAGTACATCTTTTTTCTTCTGCGGTTGCTTGTCCAGCACCGCCACACCGTACCTCATGCAGATTTCATCGGACAAGTCCATCAGCTTCTGCACAGTGTTTCCGTTGGAGTGATACTTCCTGCCGTCCTCGAAACTAACAGAGTTGAACACGAAATGCGAGTGGATATGCTCTCGGTCAATGTGCGTTGCCACAACACATTCGTATTTCCCGAATGCTTTTTCTGCGAGTTCCACCGCAATCCGATGTGCAAGTTCGGGTGGAGTGTCATCACCTTTCGGAAACGACTGCACCAGATGATAGTACATCCGACCACTGTTTTTGTGATAGGTGTTCTTGGTTGCAAGCATTTCGTCGTAGGCAGTCGGTGCGGAACAGTTCAGCGCCGTGACATACTGCTTGTCCTCGGACTTGGTTTTCTCTTTTCTTGTAACGTAGGCAAGGACGTTTTTCATGCCTCCGGCGGTCTGCGTTTTGCCGTTGATGAAATGAATAATCGGCATCGATACATCCCTCCAATCACCGTACCGCCTTTGCAATCTCACAAAGGGCTGCCGTTGCACGTTCATGCTGTGCAATCAACTCATCCAACCGTACTGATTTCAGCCGTCCCATGTTACCCAGCACAGCAATCTGATTCAGATTTCGCCCGATGGACTTCTGCTCTTTCAATACATCTGAAAGTCCGTCGGCGGTGACGATTCTCTTGCCGAGTGCTGACCGCAGTACAAAATCACTCAGCGTCAATCCATGCTGACGAGCTTTGTTGTAAATCCGCTGACGCTCGTCCTCGGTGCAGCGAATTGTGATTGTGACGTTTCTTTTTCTCATGGCATCACTCTCCTTTTCTTGTAGGGGGTTCGGGGTACGCCCCGACCAGTTGCGTTCGGTGGGCCGCTATGCGGACTGCCGAATGCGATGCTGGCTCTCAAAAGAGAACCCTCCCGAAGTCCCACATTCTTCTGTATAATCCAAGCATTTTCATTGCGGGCATTATCCGCCCACAAACGCCCTACGTTCGCCTGTATGCCGTTCTGGACTGATTCACGATAAACTTCCCCACAGCGATTCCGAGGGCACAAATCGCTCACAAAACGCTGACGGGCAATGCAGTCGTTTCGATAAAGTTACCGTCACCCGAAGCCGTTCTACCGTCACCCTTTTGAGAGTTACAGGCACCCGTTTCGTTACTGTCACCACACTCAAATAACGCAGAATCGACATTCTCAAATTTTCGGGTGCCGGTAGAATCCAAAACCTCCACCCACAGAATTCTACCGGCACTACTGTCACCCGAAGCGATATACTCAAGCTCCAGTATACGACAACCATGACTTCTTCTGAAGCTGAACAGCACACCATAGCGTTGCAGTTCTTCTGTGTGCTGAATCAGATCACGACTCAATCTATTCGGGAAATACTTCCGATTGAATTTCTGATACAGCAGGTCACATAGCGTTGTTGCTGAACCAATGAACGACTGTTGCTCCATCATGAAATCATGAATGGCAAAAGAGAAAATGTCAGACGGTGTCGGTGTGATTTCATCGCAGGGGGTCCAGCGGTGTTCATGGAACAGAACCCTGTACTCCTGATTCTCAATGTCACGACCGACACAGTACAGCGTCGCTTCACGACTTCCTCGCTTCGATTCAAGAAGCACCATGCTGCCATCCACACAACCGCTGATACCTGTTGAGCCAGAAATCATATTGAACGGATCGCTGTCATAGCACTTGCGAGTGTGATGCACAAGCAGAATTGTGATTGCAAGCTTGTCCGCAAGACTTTTCAGAACAGATAATTCTTTGTAGTCTGCACCGTAACCACAATCCTTTTCGTTACGCACCATCTGCAGTGTATCAATGACCACTAATTTCAAATCGAAATGCTCTGATTTGAAATTTTCTATTTGCGATTCCAATCCATTGCCGAGGGACTCAGCCATGATTGCAAAGTACAGATTCTCCGTCGGTTCATCTGTAAGTTCATACAGACGATTCTGTATTCTGTTGTAGCTGTCCTCAAGGCAAAGATAGAGTGCAGTGCCGATGGTTGTCCGGTGTTTCAGCACATCTTCACCCTTCGCAACTGACAGACAGATGTCGAGTGCCAACCACGATTTACCTACCTTCGGTGCACCTGCAAGGATATACAAGCCCTGAGTCAACAAACCGTCTACGCAGTATTCAAGCGGTTTGTACGCAGTGCTCATGATTTCTTCGCAGGATTTTGTTTCGAGTTTTTTCATGTTATCACGTCCCTTCTTTTTTCATGAACCCTCTCGCACGATCATCTCCCCGAACTTCGAACATCACTCGCATCACAGCACAGAATTCACCTCCGCTTGCTGCTGTTCTGATTCGGGCGATTCACCAAGCGTCCGACAGCGTATCGGACTCATAAAGTGTCTGATGCAGAACACTTCCCGCACGTTCCCATTGCCTGCGACGGTTTTATCACGCTCGGACTGTGGCTGAACGTAAGTATCCATTTCTGACTTTCATAGCCTACTGCGCTTGCTAAGCACAGGTCTGAGAGAATCGTATCGCTCACTCTTTCGAGGTCTTGGCGGATTTCTCATACGGCTGGAACGGCTCACCACCCCACCATCAGAAATAACGTACTTGGTGTATCGGTATTCAATTTTCAAGTTTCCAAGGCTTTTGCCTTTCTTTCTACTTTAAGTCTAACAGATTTCATTGCACTTGAAAATGCGAGAGTAATAATTCAAAATTTGCACAATTTTCAATCCGAGACAATTGTAATTCCGAGACAGATATGGTATAATTAAATCAGCAAAAGAAGAAAGGAACCGAGCCATGCCTACCACTTATAAAAATGGAATTTATGTCATGCTGGACGGTAACACTGTTCATCGCTATTTATGTCATCATGGTGCATTGTCACCGCTTACAGATACAACTGTGGATGAGGAATTGATTTCCATGCTTGCAACGAACAGTTCCAACTATGAGTACATCTGCGACTATATATCTACACTTTCCGAACTGGAAGGCGGAGAAAACTTCGGCATCATTTCAGAAGAACAGGTAAGCGAAGTCATTGACAAGGCTCTTGAAGTTGCAGCTGCCATTATGGAGAATGACGATATCATGGGAGAACTTCTCTATGCGGATATTCTGAATATGACCAATATTCCTGACGACGGTACAGCGAACTTTTTTCTTCAGCTGATGAATAATGTCAATGATGCACTGAAAGCTCCGCTGTATTTCCGTGAGCTGTTGTTCCGCATTCTGCACAAGTGTGAGCAGTATGACGATGTGCAGAAATGGTTTGCTGAATGTGTTCTGACAGAAACAGAACTGTTCCGCAGGAGCTATCAAATGGAATACATCAATCATCCAATCGGTTCAGCGGAAATGCGACTTTCGGAAACCTATTTTTTCAATCGGTTTGATGATTACTATGCATTTATGCTGTTGCATTTCACACAGCTTGGTAAGCCGATACGCAGCTGTCAGTGCTGCGGCAGATTCTTTGTTCCGAAAACGAAAAAAATCACCCTGTACTGTGACAGAGTGATTACTTCTGACGGCAAGACCTGCAAGCAAATCGCACCGAAGCTTATTCAAAAATTAAAGAAACAGCAGGACACCCTGCTTGCAGAATATGACCGTGTGAAAAACCGCAATTACAAGCGGTTTGAACGTGGCGAATGGAAACTCCCAGGAGAAAAAACGGAAAAGGATATGTCTTTTGAACAGTATACTGCATGGCTGATACAGGCTCAGGCGGCTCGGAGGGCTTATCTTTGTGGGGAGATTTCGGGGGAGGAGTTTGCGAAAGCCATATCCAAATAATGAAAAATGCTGCCTTGCTTTTTATGCAAGACAGCATTTTCTGATTTTTCCCTTTTTTAGAAATTGTATATAATCAAGCGTTTTATAGGTCGCTTGAATTATAATTTTGATAAAAGTTCTCGCTTCATTAAGCAAAGATCAAATGCATCCAGTCTTTCATCTTCGCAGAGATCAGCAGCTTTCCAGTTTGCGAGATGCGTATCAGGTACAGCAAGCAGCCATTTCTGGAGTGCAACTACATCGGCAACTGTGAAATCTCCGTCGGCATTGACATCTCCGACAACCTTGTTCTCCTGCCAATGGGCATAAAGCGTGTGATTCTTGTTTGTCGTTACGGTCGTGGATGCAGTTACTTCCGTACCACCGTCAGCAGCAGTGAACCAACCGAGGAAGGTGTACCCATCTCTTGTGGGTTCGGGCAGTGTTCCGTAGCCCTTGCTGTAAGTCACAGTAACTGAATCGTCTGATACAGTACCACCATTTGCATCCAGTGTAACGGTATAAGAATTCAGCGTCCACTGTGCGTATAGTGTCTGATTAGCAGTAATCGTTACCTTGCTGTCTTTTGTAACTTGCGTGCCGCCGCTTTCGGCAGTAAACCAACCTTTGAAAACATGTCCTGTCCGTGTTGGTTTTGGTAGCTCACCATAGGTACTGTTGTAAGTGACGGATTTACTGGTTGTGTCACAGGTACCACCGGTAGGCTTGAATGTTACTGTGTATTTATTGGCTGTCCATTGTGCGTACAATGTTTGATTGGCAGTAATTGTTACCTTGCTATCCTTAGTGATCTGCGTACCACCGCTTTCGGCAGTAAACCAACCCTTAAAAGTATATCCAGTTCGGGATGGTTTGGGTAAATCTCCATAGGTGCTGTTATAGGTGACGGATTTACTGGTTGTGTCACAGGTGCCGCCGGTGGGTTTGAATGTTACCGTGTATTTGTTGGCTGTCCAGTGAGCATAAAAGGTCTGATCAGTTGTTACAGAAACAATGGAATTTTCCTTTATCTGTGTACCGCCCTCTTTTGCGGTGTACCATCCGGCGAAAGTATATCCTGTACGTGTAGGCTTGGGTAATGAACCGTATGAAGTATTGTATAGGATTGATTTTGTAGCAGTAGGAGTGGTTCCACCATTAGCATCGAATGTTAATGTTTCGTTTGTGTATACTATGAAAGAGATACGTTTACTATCAAGCCAGCCTAACCTACTTGAAGCAGTTACATATGCCGTATACTCACCGATTACATTAAGCTTAATTGAATAAGTTCCATTTTCCATATAAACGGTTTCTATTCTTGTTGAGTCTTTATCCAGCCCCATCCAATATTCTGTAGCATAGTCAGAATTAGCGGTAAATGTAATGGTATTACCTGCTTTAAGCTTTGTTGTATCAGACTTTAATGTAGCCCATGTAGGGGCTTTATCATAAACTGTAAATGTGATTCTCTTACTATCAAAGTAACCCAGATTATTCCATGCTGTCACATAAGCCGAGTATTCCCCAGCTTTAGTAACAGGAAAATAATATATCGCATTCTCCATATCCGATGTAATTATTCTTTCAGATCCTTTATCAATACCTATTGTATATCCAGTGGCATAGTCAGAGGCAGCATTAAAAACAATTGTATCTCCTACCGCATATTTTGTTTTGTTATCTTCGGTTTTCAACGTAGCCCATGTTGCTACTTTATCATAAACAGTAAAATAGATTCTCTGACTATCGAAATATCCAGAATTGTTCCATGCTGTTACATACGCTGAATATTCACCAGCCTTATCAACTGAAAAGGAATACATTCCATTTTCCATTTCTGGTGTTGAAATTCGAGTATCCCCTCTATCTATACCCAATGTATATCCTATTGCAGTATCAGAAGTTGCCTTTAATGTTATCGTTTCGCCTATCGTATACCTATATTTACCATCAACAGCAATTAATTCAGCCCAATTAGGTGTGGTATATTCATTTGAAATCAAAGCATACCAATCCACATCCGTCGAACCAGAAGACAATTTTGATGCACTTACCCAGCTATCAGCCTGAAGCCCTCTGCCACTATAAACAGCACTTTCAATCACATGATATGTACCATTGCTAGCGTTATAGCCTGTAACTGCCATAAAATGATTGGAAACATGAATTGTGGCAACACCGCCATTCTTTAAGTGGTTAATCAATCTGGTGTCTGAAATCGTTCCATAATACTGACCGTCAATTTTGAATCCATAGCTGCTGCCATAGCCTGCCTGAATTCTATCATAAAAAGCCTTTCTGTACAAACCGCCGTTACCAGGTTGATATGAATCGTTGTTAACCGCCCATGTTGCAAGAGATTTGGCATCAATTTTGCTTCCGTTCAGTGCATAGATAGCATTACAAAACGAGAAAATGCCACATCCGGACGTATACATACTGTTCCCAGATGAAGCGTACTTGGTGAATGTTACAGTTTTCCAGTAGGAATCATTCTGGTTATACAATCTTCCTTCAGCAGCATTTGCTTCCATCATAGTGAATGGGCTGAATGAATCGTTCGGGAACACCGACAAGAATGAAAACAGCATAAGTCCTGCAAGGAAAAAGCTTAAAAATCGGTTACGTTTCATACTAAAACCTCCCACAAATAGAATAATATATATAGCAGAGCACACAATATAATCACATCTGGCTACTCTTATATATATTATAGCCTATTTAGGTTGAAAAGTCAATACCTTTTAGTCATATGTGATAAAATCTTTATAGAAGGGAGTGTCATTTATGGCTTGGTACAAGAGAATTCGTGATTTACGGGAAGATTCTGACAAAACACAGACGGAGGTTGCAGAATTTTTAGGAACAACGGCACAATATTATGGAAAATACGAAAAGGGTGAACGAGAGCTTCCGTTTATGAGAGCAATTCAGCTTGCGGAATATTATGGGGTGAGCCTTGATTATCTGGCTGGTCGTCAAAAACACAGAGACGAACAGTCACTCAGCGAAGATGAACAGAATCTGCTGTATAGCTGGCACTGCCTATCAGAACGAGATAAGGGTAAGGTCGAGTATCTCATAGCAGAACTTCTGGAGGCACAGGCTCAAAGAAAAGAAGCAAAATAACAATGAGTGGAAAATAGAATGCAACTTCTATGGATAAGAAAACCCGTGCAAAATCGTATTGATTTTGCACGGTTTTTACGTCCTAGTGACTTATAAATATCAGCTTTATCGGTGAATCTCTTACTTCCAATAGCAACTATCTCAAATTTCATGTTTGTTTTCATAATTCTTTCCTCTATGCTCCACTATGGTATAGTGTTTTGCTTCGATAATAGTCATTAATTCTTTTGCGGAAAGGAAAAAAAGGTTTCCTACTTTTTCATGTATCCAACCTTGCGATATAATAAAATCTCCATCTGAATTTATCATAGTATATGTAAGATTATCATCAACATCCCTTTTGCACGCATCTAATAATAATAAATCTGGAAATCTTTTATCAATTTCATTGATTTTTTCTAAGTACATTTCTGGAGATATCAGATTTTTATCTTGTATAAAATTGTATTTTCCATATTTCCTGCAAAAGAATACTCTCCAATATATCTTCTTATTGCACAACACTCTTGCTAGGTTAATCATGTCATCATAATTATACATCGTCATAACTGTATTAACTTTGAGGACAAAAGGAAAATTATGATTTTGATAGTCACTCAAGATGGTGTTAATTTGTTTGAATTGGTCCTCACCTCTGATGTGTGAGTTAATTGCTGAAGTGGATCCATCCAATGGAATATCAATTACATTAACCAATTTATATATCGGTTCTCTTAAGTCTAAAAGCATACCGTTTGTTGATAATATTATAAAAAAGCCATAAGCATACGCCATTTTAATAAAATCATTGATAAAAGGATGAAGCAGAGGTTCGCCACCTGTCAAATTAATTTTTTTGTATCCCATTTGCTTTAATTTAGATAAAAGCGATTCAAAATCCTGTTCTTTTATGAATTCGTTTTTAGATGCAACTCTATAGCAGAATTCGCATTCTAAATTACATATTGAAGATACAGAAATACAGACATAATCAAACTGTAATTCCATTGTTACGTACCTTTCTTTTTTAATTTTTGATATAACTTTGTTGTTATTTTTTTGCCATCGTCATATAAAACACCAATTAAAATACCTAAAATTGTCATAGAAATATTAAGAGCAACCTCATGAATTAGGTTATCGGTTTTAAAAAACACTACTATAGCTATAAATAAGAATATGCAAAGCCAGGTATTTTTTTCTTTTAAAGCCCAAATTAATTTCGATTCATTAATAGGATGTGAACGCAACCAAATATCGTTAAATCTATCAATCATCATATCGATAAGATTTAGATTATATCCACTTTTTTCAACTTCAATTAACGTTCCATTACTTGACTTTTCTTTTTTGGAGTCAAATACACAAATTCTACATAATTTCCTATCGATGACTACGCTTGAGTATATTGATGAATCCTCGATACGATGATAAATCCTAATTTCTATGTTCTTTATACCCTGAAGTTTTTGGATCCATCCCTTAGATGTATCTTCTTTTGCATTTCTGATTTTTTTTACAACCTTATTGTAATCCGGCAAAAGAATCTTGATTTTCACACCTGATTGAGCACGTTCTTTAAGGACATTAATAACTATATCATTAGGTGCTGTGTTTAACATTGGCAATAGTATTTCATGTTGAGCCTCTTTTAGATGAAGGTGAAATGAAGAATTAATATATCCATCTTTTCCACCTCCAGACAAGAGACCAAGCACAGTAACGCATTCTGTTTTTTTATAAGACATTCTACATAGTTTAATTGATTCTTGAATATCGGGTGGAAGTTCTCTTAGGAATTTTTGGAATCCATCTTCATCTTGTAGATAGTATATTGTCTTTTTCACCCCACTATCAACGATCTTCTTTTTTAAGTATCCTTCTTTCTCACATCTATGAATTTCTCGCTTTAGATTTGACTTAGATGTAATTCCAGGATACTCGCTCAAAATGGTAGCCAAATCATCATCTGTTCGAACATAATTATTAGTCGACATTATTACTAAAAGGCACGTCCTTTCCCTTTTGTATAAACCGGCTTGCTGCAATTTAGAAATTATATCTTTTTGTGCCTGCGAATAACTGGCAATAATCTGCATTTAAACCCTCCCAAGGATAATTTTTCACCTTTATTATACCACATTCGGGATGGAATTGTCAAGAAATGTGCAGTCAGAAAACACCCAAAATCTAAGATAGGCATGTGTCAGGCAACGTGATGAGAGAGTTGCTTTGAATTTCTTAATGCCACAGGTGGGAGACCACCTTCATTGAAGCTGTTGATCCTTTGTGTGTTGTAGTAACCAAAGATATATCTGAAGATGATAGTCTTGACCTCTTCACGTTTCATCTTGTATGTCGGAATTTGATACAGCTTTTCTTTTTTCAGTGTAGCAAAAAAGCTCTCCATACGAGCGTTGTCATAGCAGTGAGCAGTACCACTGAGACTTTGAATAAGACCAGCTGTTACCAGTTCACTGCGGAAAGCATAGCTTGTATACTGACAGCCTCTGTCGCTGTGAAGGATTGCTCCTTCGAGCCGCCCATACTTCTCACGGAGTTGCTTAATGGTATCTATACAAAGCTCTTTCTTCATATTATCGCGCATTTCAAGAGCGACAATTTCGCCGTTGAAACAGTCGAGAATTGGAGATACATAGAGCTTGCCGTCAGCACACTGAACTTCAGTAATATCAGTCAGGAGCTTTTTAAGCGGTGCATCCGCAGTGAAATTTCGTTTTATCAGGTTTTCTTTATCCTGAGTAGCTGTGTCAGTCTTTGTAATTCCATGAGGTCTACGATGTCTGTGAATAAGTCCAGCTTCACTCATAGTGCGATAAACTGTTCTGATGCTGACATGAGTGCCACGCTGTGCAAGAGCTATCTGCATCCTTCTGACACCGTAATTCTTGTTGTCGGGATGCTCTGATAATATACCTTGTATTTTGACCAGAAGAAGTTGTCTTGCACCGGGCTTACCCTAATTTCTAAGCCAGCGATAGTAACCAGATTCACTGATTTTCAGGACTCGGCATATTGTTTTCGCTCCGTACTTGTGGCGAAATTCATTGACGAACAGATGACGTTCGCTTGTTTTTACTTCTTCCGGTCTTTTGCGAAAAAACCGAGTGCATCCTTTAATATCTCATTTGCTTTACGCAGTTCGGCAATCTCACGTTCGAGTTCCACAATTTGCTTATTTGCTTCGTCATCAGACGTATGATAATTCTTTACCTTGGCAGCAGCGTTACGTTTTGAACGCCAGTCTGACAGCGTGTAATACTGGATTCCTAATTGCTGAGCAGCCTTTTTCAGTCCAATCTCATCTGAGAGCTTTAATGCCTCTTCTTTGAATTCTTTACTGTACTTCATTTTTTCTTTCCCTTTCTGGTTTTCTTATTTATATTCTACCAGATTTTTGTGTGTTTGTCGACTGCTCTTTCAGTATAACACATCAGGACTTTTTTTCAATATCAATGATATTGTACTATTTTTATTCTTAAAAACCCGTGCAAAATCGCAATGATTCTGCACGGGTTTCTTGTCCTATTCGGTTGGTTGTTGATTCTCCGATAAGAGTATCAGCCATTTTACGCCGTTTTTTTAATTCCGATTTTACGTGACTCTTTATCTGCAACTCAAGGGGAGTGGCTTTATACACAATTGAGTAGGACGGAATGAACCGCCCTCTCACACCACCGTACGTGCCGTTCGGCATACGGCGGTTCAATTCAAAATTAAATATGTACTAATGAATAGTAATCTGAAATACTGACTAAGCCACGCTTTGTCAGTATTTCTTTTGATACTGCATTTTTCAA
>JAFSBM010000218.1 GCA_017437285.1 Ruminococcus sp.
AAAAAGGGGAAAGGGAAAGGAGAGCCCAGAGAGGAAAACCGTAGGGGAAAAAGGGAGGGAAATGCTGACTTTTGTGCCAGTTTTCTTTTTCCCTCCCTTTTGCCCCGTAGGTGTTCCTCTCTGGTGATAAATCACCCTTTTGTATTTATTATAATTAAAAAAGTAAAGTTTAAGATATTACAATGTACTACTAACATTTTAGGGATTGGTATAACATTGACATTTGTGCCAAATTGTGATATAATTTATTGCATAATAAACCATTGCTGAAATCGGTGAGATTATGATTAAAAAAATACTTAGCGGAACTACCTGTGCAAAATGCAGAATGTGTTGCATATTCGACAGATATGATGTATGGGAAACTCCGCTTTTTGAAGAAAAAACAATGGAAAAAGTCAAATCTGCCTGCCCATCTGCGGAATTTGCAAAAAAAGGCGGCGGATATGTCCTCAATGTGGGAAAAATGACTGATGATGAGCTTTTCACCTGCCCTGCACTCTCGGAAACAGGCTGCATTTTAGGTGACGAAAAGCCTTTCGACTGCCGTATTTGGCCATTCAGAGTTATGGAACTTGACGGCTGTCGCATAATAGCCGTATCCTCACTTTGTGTCGATGTTCACAGCCAATCCCACGACTCCCTCCGTACTTTTTTAAAAGAGGGACTGGCAGCTGAAATTTTTGCCTATGCCGATAAATTTCCCGAAGCTGTCCACGAATATTATGACAATTATTCCGTACTTTTATTTGAAAATGAAGTGAAATATTAATACTGATTGTATATTTTATGAAAGGAGCGTTAGCCGATGAAAGTCGGAGTTTCTACATCTTGTCTTTTCCCGAAGCCTATTGAAGAAAGCCTTTATCAGCTTGCTGTCAATGATGTAGCCTGTGCCGAACTTTTTCTGAATACCCATTCAGAACTGAAAAAAAGCTTCGCCCACAGTCTGGCAAAGCTTTTGCAGAGATTTGATATGACCTGCCCCTCGGTTCACCCTTTCACCTGCGAAATTGAGCCGCTTATGTTCTTTTCCGAATATGAAAGGCGATTGACTGACAGTCTTGAATATTACAAATTGTATTTTCAGTTTATGAATATAGTGGGAGCGAAAATTTTCGTTTTCCACGGCGGAAAAGGCGACAAGGGCAAGGAGTTCTACTGTGAACGCTACTCGAAGCTTTACCGACTCGGAAAGGAGTTCGGCATCACCGTTGCGGTGGAAAATGTCACACGCTGTCAGAGCCGTTCATCTGCATTTATCCGTGATATATCGGCAATTCTCGGCAATGAGTTCGCCTTTGTTCTCGATACAAAACAGGCAATTCGTGCAGGAGAAACGCCCTTTGCATTTCTCGACGCAGCAGGCAAAAGCGTCGCACACGTCCACATCAGCGACAGCGGTCAGCTTGGCGACTGCCTGCCAATCGGCAAAGGAAATTTCCGCTTCAAGCAGTTTTTTGAGAAGCTGAATACCCAAAATCCCGATGCAAGCGTGATTTTAGAGCTGTACGGCAACAGCTTTACCACAACTTCTGAGCTGATTTCAAGCTATAACATTCTGAAAAAAATGATTGAGCCATATACCTGATTTTTCCCGAAAGGAGTGGATATTTTGATTTGTCCCTACTGCAGTTTCCCCGACACAAAGGTTACGGATTCACGCCCGAAGCTTGAAAAAATCAAGCGTCGCCGTGAGTGCATCAAATGCGGTGCAAGGTTCACCACATATGAGATAATAGAAAAACCAATGCTTATGGTTGAAAAACGCAGCGGCAGCTATGAGCCATTTGACCGAAATAAGCTTATTCAGGGCATTTTCAACGCTATAAAAAAGCGTCCTGTCAACATTGACGATGTTGAAAAAATCGCTGACAGTATCGAAAATCACTACGCAAATGAGCTGAAAAATATCGCTCCCTCAAAGGAAATAGGCGAACTTGTGCTTGCTAAGCTGAAAGAAATTGACCCTATTTCCTATATCAGATTTGCTTCCGTATACGAAGATTTTACCGATGTTACAAGCTTTGTGGCGGTTATCAGCAAATTTGAAAATAACGAACATTCGGAAGATTCTGCTTCTGAAAAAATATAAACTTTAACGGAGGTTATCCAAAATGGAAAATTTATTCACACAGTTTAACGACATCGAGGCACAGAAGGAATTCTCCTCACAGGATCTGAACAAGGATTTAAAATTACTCTTTTCTTCAATTCCTTACATAACTCCTATCGTATTCTTTTTGCCGATTCTCATTAACAAGGAGTCAGCTTTTTGCCGATTCCACGCTAATCAGCAGCTTGCTTGGCTGATTTTCTGCATTGTTCTCGGCATAGTTTGTTCAATTCTCAGAATTATTCCTTTTCTCGGTGCGCTTGTAAACGGTATTCTGGGACTTGTTACGCTGGTTATCGGAATTCTCCTCTTTATTGCGGCTCTTAAAGGCTATGCTGTAAGACTTCCTTTCATAGGCAATCTTATCTCAGTTTTCTGATTTAACTTACAGCAATGTAGGGTTTTCCCGCTTCTTCGCTGTAAATCATTGATGCCACAATTACCTCGTTGCAGACAAGCAGTTCCGCTAACATTCTGCTTTCATCAGGTGAATAATTCTGCACCTCGTAAGTGTAGATTTTTCCCGATTTACCTGCATATTCACGCAATGGCATACCCTGTTTGTCCTGCAATGATGCGTATTTCTCGTATTCCCCTGTAAAGGTCAGGGGAATTGTTATATCTTTTGATGATATTTCTTCAACTTCCCAGCCGTGAGATGAGAAATAATCAATGCGACTCATTTCCGTTGATGCGTCAATCGGCGGATTTTCGGGAATTTTCGGCTCTCCCTTAAAATCGGGATTGATGTAAATATACCCTGCAAGGACAAGTGCCGCAGCTGCACAGAATTTTAATACTTTATTTGACATATTAAACCTCCACGTTGTTTTATTGCTCCACCAACTAAACCTTGCCGTCAAATACTCGGCATAAAGAAAATTTCTCTGCGTCAGAAAAACTTGAAATGCGACAGCATTCCTGCATTTTTCTTCCTTGATAAATTCCCTTTCTGCTTTCGTCTTTTTGGCAAGGTATAATTGGTGGAGCAATATAAATAGTATGACTCACTCGTGGAAAAATATTCCGAAAGGAGAAAAATATGCCGCAAATCCGTCTTGATAAATATATTTCGGAGCGTACCGACTACACAAGAAGTCAGATTAAAACCCTTACTCAAAAGGGGAAAATCGCCGTTAATGGTGAAATCGTCAAAAAATCCGACACGAAAATCGACTCCGACACAGCAGCCGTTGAAATCTGCGGAACTGCGGTTTCAGCCTCAAAATTCCGCTATATACTGCTGAATAAGCCCGATGGATATGTCAGTTCCACAGAAGAAAACGACGGTATCAGCGTTATGACGCTTATTCCACCCGAGTTGAATAAAAAAGGACTTTTCCCCGCTGGCAGACTGGATAAGGACTCCCTCGGAGCGCTGCTCATAACCGATGACGGCGACCTTGCACATCGTATGCTTTCACCAAAGAGTCATGTGCCAAAAATCTATCTTGTGAAACTTGACAGAAGTTTTGAAAGTAAATATGTTGACATATTCTCGAAAGGTATTGTACTTTCCAATGGTGAAAAATGTCTTCCGGCTAAGGTAAAAGCTGTGGAAAACTGCGATAAACTGGCACTTATAGAACTTCACGAGGGAAAATATCATCAGGTAAAACGTATGTTTGCGGCTGTTGAAAACCATGTTGAAAAGTTGATGAGAATTACAGTCGGAGGTCTGATTTTGCCCGAAAAACTGCGGTTTGGCGAGTGTATAGAATTATTGCACAAAGATGTTGAAAACTTATTCAATCCACCCGATTTTGATGATTTTTCGCCCGATTTCATTAGCTATTTTTCGGCATTTATGCTAAACAACTAATTGCAAGTTTGGCAATTTAGTATCTTGAAATTTTTTTCAAAAAGTGGTATTATATTATTATAGCTGATATTGTGCTGAAATATAAAAAGATGGTATCGGCAAAGAAAAAATGAACTGGAGGACAGGAATAAATGGCAGGCTTAACACTTAAAAACATTTATAAGAAATACCCCGGCGGTGTTGTTGCTGTTACAGATGTAAACTTGGAAATCAGAGATAAGGAGTTCATCGTTCTCGTTGGACCTTCCGGATGCGGTAAATCAACAACTCTTCGTATGATTGCCGGTCTTGAGGAAATCTCAGAGGGTGAGCTTTACATCGGCGACCGCCTTGTAAACGATATTGCTCCTAAGGACAGAGATATTGCGATGGTTTTCCAGAACTACGCTCTCTATCCCCATATGACAGTATTCGATAATATGGCTTTCGGACTTAAGCTCCGTAAGGTACCTAAGGATGAAATCGAGAGAAAGGTTAACGAGGCAGCTAAGATTCTCGACCTTACTCACCTCCTCGACAGAAAGCCTAAGGCTATGTCAGGTGGTCAGCGTCAGAGAGTTGCTCTCGGTCGTTGTATCGTTCGTTCACCTAAGGTATTCCTTCTCGACGAGCCTCTCTCAAACCTCGACGCAAAGCTCCGTGCTCAGATGAGAACCGAGATTGCTAAGATTCACAAGAAGCTCGGTACAACATTTATCTACGTAACTCATGACCAGACTGAGGCTATGACAATGGGTGACAGAATCGTTTGTATGAAGGACGGTTTCGTTCAGCAGGTTGACACACCTCAGAACCTCTATGAGAACCCCGTAAATAAGTTCGTTGCAGGATTCCTCGGATCACCTCAGATGAACTTCATCGACGCTGTTCTTAAGGAAGAGTATGGCCAGTTTATCGTTGAATTCGGCTCAAACGGCTCCAGAATGTCCAGCGGTAAAACATACCAGATTATCGTTCCTGAGTCAAAGGTTAACGATGAACTTCCTCACTACGTTGGCAGAGAGATTACTCTCGGTATCCGTCCTGAGTCTATCCACGACGAGGAAATGTACCTCTCTAACGCTACAACAGGTGTTATTGATGCTTACGTTGAAATCACAGAAATGATGGGTGCTGAGACTTACCTCTACCTCACATGCGAGGGTCACAGCCTTACAGCAAGAGTAAGCCCAAGAACAACAGCTAAGCCCGGTGATGATATCAAGGTTGCTATCGATCCTAACAGAATTCATCTCTTTGACAAGGAAACAGAGAGAGCTATTGTTAACTGATATATTCACTTTTCATATTTATCCTTTCTTTCTACTGTTGTGGAAACACAATCAGGCAAACAAAACCGCAGTTTTCTGCGGTTTTTTTGCTACCAAATATAAAGAGCATCTCTAAAGGGCATCTCTAAAATCAATCACTATTAGGAGTTATCTATGACTGAAATCAGAAAATACCTTGAAGATAAAAAAGAAGAAATGATTGCTTTTCTCGGCGAACTTATTGCTGTGAGAAGTGTTGAGGGTGAGCCGACTGAAAATTGCCCATTTGGCGAAAATTCCGCAAAAGCACTTGAAATTATGCTGAATAAGTGTGAGGAATTCGGTTTTCCTGTGAAAAATGTTGAAAACTACGCAGGTTCAGCTGATTTTGACAGCACCGAACCTGCCCTTGCAATTCTCTCTCACCTCGATGTTGTTCCCGAGGGCAGCGGCTGGACTTCCGACCCATACGTTCTGAAGCGTGAAAACGGCATCTTGACCGGCAGAGGAACGATTGACGACAAAGGCCCGGCTGTGGCATCTCTCTACGCTATAAAAGCCCTCAAAGACCTGGGAATTCCGCTCAAAAAGGGAGTTCGCCTTATTTTTGGCACTAACGAGGAAAACGGCGGTCCAGATATTAAAAATTACAGCAAAAAGCACCCTCTGCCGCCTATGGTGTTCACTCCAGACGGTGAATATCCCGTAATTAACGGCGAAAAGGGTATGCTGAGAGTTTATTTTTCTGCGGAAATCAGCGAAAATCTCACAATCAAGGCAGGGGAGGTCATCAACGCAGTTCCCATGGCTTGCTCTGTTGAAAGTGACGCATCTGCGGTTCTCTACGAGGGAAAATCCGCCCACGCATCGACTCCCGAAAAGGGCGAAAATGCCATTACAAAGTTCCTTTCAGACTATTCGGGAAATTCAACAGCTATCAACACTCTTAAACAAAACTTTCAACACAACGACTTTTGCGGAAGTGCAATTTTGGGCGATAAATCGGCAGAAACTACCTGTGTATTGTCACTGTTGAAAACTGTTGAAAAGGCTGAAAAGTTATATATCGAGGGTGGAATTGATGTGCGTTTCTCTTTCAGCTTCACCAAAGAGGAAATGCAGGAAATTATTTGTGGAAAGCTTGAACAGGGCGGCATCACAATTGATTCCGTTGTAGCTGTTGACCCTCATTATACCGACGAAAACAGCGATTTTGTCCAGTCCCTTATCCGTGTTTACGAGGAAGTTACAGGCAAAAAGGGCGGCTGTATCACTATCGGCGGCGGAACTTACGTTCACGACATCGAGGGCGGCGTTGCGTTCGGTGCGGAATACGAGGGCGGCAGCGGCAATATGCACGGTGCTGACGAGTTTATAACCGAGGAAAGTCTGCTTCTCAATGCGGAAATTATGGCTGAGGCTATCAAGGCTATTTGCGGATAAACTCTGATAAAATGAGCCGAAAATGGCTGTAAATTGAGGAATAACACAGAACCACCACCGTATCAAGTGAGATATGGTGGTGGTTTTTTCAGCTTATTTCAAAATTTTCAGGTGAGTTTTCAACACTCTGCTGCGAAAATGTTGAAAACTTATCTTCTGTCGGTAGTTGATGTGTGAGTTGTAGTGTCAGTTTTTGCCGATATTTCGGTAGTTTCATCGCCGTCAAAGCCGTCAAGCACATCGCTTACAACATCACCTGCACCGTCAATTACATCATCAGCGGCGGATTCCACGTCGTCAACACCGTCACGGACGGAGTCCTCAACCCTGTCCATATCCATATCCTTATGAGCCTCGTTGTTGCCGTAATCATAAGTTTCAAAATGCTCCTTGCCCGTAGGATTTGGTGCATCGTCCTCGCCACAGCTTGAAAATACAAATGGTAAAGTCATAAAAACAGCCGTTGCAGCTAAAATTTTTTTCATTCAAAAATCAAGTCCTTTTTTTGTGATGTTATTGCGGAGAGTTTTCCACAATACTTTTTTATTATTCCTCAGTTTTCACCTTTTATCAACACTTTTTCAAGAAAAACCCCAGGAAAAAACAGGGATATTACGTTTCTTTCCACACTCTCCACAAAGTTTTCAACAATCAACCTGTTATTCAACCGTTCTTTCAACACCGTGTTGAAAACTTATTGACAGTCTTGTGGAGAAATTTTTGCATTATATTGCTGTGGAATTTTTTGTAACAAAAGCAATTTTTTACTCATATTATGGGGTGAGGTGATATTTTGTTACGTGAAATTATACTATCAGTTATTGTCAGCGTTGACATTTTTCTTGCCGCCATGGCATACGAGTGCAGCAAAATAAAAATTCCCCTCTCATCGGCGGCTGTCATAAGTGCAGTGGGAGCTTTTTTTCTGTGGATTTCTCTTGTATTTTCCCACATTTTAAGCCGTTTTATTCCCGAAAAAGTCTGCATATGGCTGGGATTTTTCATAATTCTTGCAATCGGGTTTTCAACAATTTTTAAAAGCATTGTTAGAAACCTCGTCCGCCGCCTTGAAAAACGTGGAGAATTGTCCCTGCACACCAAAGAAAGCGGCATTGTCATAAAGCTGTATCTTGACGATACGGCAGCGGATTGCGACAATTCAAAGCAGCTGTCGATTAATGAGGCTGCAACTTTGGCGGCGGCTGTGTCCGTTGACTCCCTTTCAATCGGGCTTGCCATGGGCGGAAACGAAATAAATCCCGAAATAACGGCAATTTTTGCCATTATTTCGGGATTTGCGGCAATTATTCTCGGCGGACTCACAGGGCGGAAAATAGCCGCAATAAGCCGTGATTTTTCGTGGATTGGCGGTGCGGCACTTATAATTTTCGGGATTTTTGAATTTACAAAAGAATACTGCACAAATTCTTAATCAAGAACTTGTGCAGTTTGCTTTAAAGCTTATATGTGATTATTTCAGGTGGATTGAACATTCTGAGCTTGCCCACACCTGCGGATACAAGCAGCTTTTTCCCCGATATATCGTAAATTCCCTTGGAATATTTCGGGAAAAATTTTCGTTCGGGGGAAAGTATGCCGACTCCGAAAAGCCGCACAACTCCGCCGTGAATGTGACCGCTGAAAGTGTAATCAGCTCCCCAGTCAGCATAAACCGCCCCAAAAAGTGGGTTATGGGCAAGTAAAAGCACCTCGCCCCTTGGACAATCGCCTAAATTTTTCTTCATATCGTCAAGGGTAAAATCATCAAGATTTTTATAGCCGCCGTCTTTTTTATACACAGTGTATTCTGGCATAACGCCGCAGATATAAAATTCCCTGCCCTTTATTTTCACGTGTCTGCCGCTGTTTATGAGGATTTCAGCCTTTGTCCGATGCATAGCGTCAAGGAATTCCTGCTGATTATCGTGAATAAAACTCTGTTCATGGTTGCCCATACACAGATACACGGGAGCAATTTCACATAAACCATGCAAAAAGGCTTCGCATAGGGAAAAATCCGCTTCAGTACGGGAAACAAAATCCCCTGTAATGAAGATTAAATCGGGCTTTTCCAGCTGTGCCGCAGACAAAATCCGCTTATTATATGTGCTGTTATTCCTCTTGTGGCAGTCTGAAATATGAAGAATTTTTACATCACCGCCGAAATCTTTATGCCTTTTTGCAAGTATGAAATAATTTTCAATATACAGATAAACGGCGGCAATGATAGCTAAAATCAATACTAAAAGTATAAATTTCATTATACTGTTTTATTCCTCGTCCTCGTTTTCGTCAGCTTCGATGACTACCTCGTTTTTCTCCTCCTCGGCAGCCTCAGCCTCAGCGGCTCTGATTTGCTCCTCGGTAAGCTGCTCAACCTTTTCGGTTTCAGCGGATTCGTCACGCTCAGTTCGTGTAAATGCCACAACCTTTGCACCCTCGCCGACTCTCATAACACGTACACCCTTGGCAATTCTGCCCATAATACGCACATCTTCGGCATGGATACGGATAATTACACCGTCGCTTGAAACGAGAATTACATCATCTGTTTCGTCAACTATCTTAATTCCGCAAACGTGACCACGGATTTCGTCCACCTTGTAGTTAGTCAGACCGTAACCGCCTCTGTTCTGAATTCGATAGCTGTCAATTTCGGTACGCTTACCATAGCCGTTATCGGTCACAGTAAGGAGTGAAGCACCCTCACGCACCTTTGCAATTCCTACAACATAGTCACCCTCACGAAGCTTTATAGCCTTTACGCCGTGAGCTGAACGGGACAACGCTCTGCCCTTTTCTTCCTCGATACGGATTGCCATACCATTTCTTGTAGCAACGAAAATCTGCTCTTTTCCGTTTGTCATACGGCATCCCGCAATTTCATCGCCCTCGTCAAGACCAATTGCAATAAGACCATTCTTGCGGACATTCTTGTAGAATGAAAGATTTGTACGCTTGATTTTACCGTTTTTCGTAACGATTGTAATAAATCTGTCGTCACCAAAATCGGCTGTCTTAATCATTGCCGTTACCTTTTCATTTTCAGTAAGAGGCAGGAGATTTATGAGATTGAAGCCACGTGAAGCCTTTGAACCGTCGGGAATTTCGTAGCATTTCAGCTTGTACATAATGCCCTTGTTGGTAATAAACAGGATATTGTCATGAGTTCCGCAGATGAACATTTCCTCTACGAAGTCCTCCTCACGCTGTTTCATACCTGTTATACCACGTCCGCCACGCTTTTGCGTTTTATATTCGGCAACGGGCATACGCTTGATATAGCCGTTATTTGTGAGCGTTACAACGCAATCTTCAACAGGAATAAGGTCCTCAATGTCAACCTCACCGCTTACGGTCTCAATATCTGTACGGCGTTTATCGTTGAACTTTCTGCGGATTTCATTGAGGTCATTCATAATAATCTCGTAAACACGGTTGATATTAGCAAGAATATCTTCAAGGTCAGTAATTTTAGTCAACAAACCATACAATTCGTCTGTTATTTTCTGACGCTCCAGACCTGTCAAAGCACCTAAACGCATCTGAACAATAGCCTCAGCCTGTTCCTCGGAAAGTCCCTGCTGACGTTCGAGAATGTGAATGTTGCTCATATCATATTCGGCACGGTCAAGAAGCGCACTCATATCCACATCCTTGAAACGCTCAATCATACGCTCCTTAGCCTCGGGAATTGTCTTGCTGCTGCGGAGAATAGCCACAACCTCGTCAATATAATCAGCGGCAAGAATGAAGCCCTGCAATAAATGCGCTCTTTCAAGTGCCTTGCGGAGGTCAAAACGTGTGCGACGCTGAATAACATCAACCTGGAAGTCAAGATAATGACTGAGCATCTCTTTCAGCGTAAGCACCTTTGGCTCGCCATTTACGAGGGCAAGCATAATAATGCCCACGGTATCCTGCAATTTTGTGAGAGCAAACAGCTTATTCAGCACTATTTCGGGAACAGCGTCCTTTTTCAGCTCAATAACAATACGCATACCGTCCTTGTCAGACTCGTCACGGAGGAAGTAAATTCCCTCCAGACGCTTATCCTTGCAAAGCTGATTGATATTTTTGAGAATAAGTGTTTTATTCACCATATATGGGATTTCGTCAACTATAATACAGTTTCTGCCCTTGATTTCCTCAAAATGAGTACGGCTGCGGAGAATAATCTTTCCTCTGCCTGTGCCGTAAGCAGCACGAATTCCTGCTTTACCCATAACAATACCGCCTGTTGGGAAGTCAGGTCCCTTGATATGCTCCATAAGCTGGTCAAGAGTACAGTCGGGGTCGTCAATAAGCAGCTGTAAAGCGTCTATAACCTCACCTAAATTGTGGGGAGGAATATTTGTAGCCATACCAACAGCGATACCTGTTGAGCCGTTTACAAGCAGATTAGGAAATCTTGAAGGAAGTACAACAGGCTCTTTCAGACGGTCATCGTAGTTGGGCATATAGTCAACAGTTTCCTTGTTGATGTCCTGCAACATCTCAAGGGTAAGCTTTTTCATTTTAGCCTCGGTATAACGGTAGGCAGCCGCCTTATCGCCGTCAATTGAACCGAAGTTTCCGTGACCGTCAACGAGAGGATAACGGAGTGAAAAGTCCTGTGCAAGTCTTACAAGAGCATCATAAACCGATGCGTCACCGTGTGGGTGATAACGTCCCAGCACAGCACCGACAGTATCGGCACACTTTCTGTATGCCTTATCGGGAGTAAGTCCGTTTTCGTGGAGCGTATAGAGAATACGTCTGTGAACGGGCTTCAAACCGTCCCTTACATCAGGCAAAGCTCTTGAAACAATAACCGACATTGCGTACTGGAGCATTGAATTTTCCATTTCATTTACAAGGTCGGAATGAATAATTTTTGAATTATCGTTATATAACACGCTGAACCTCCTTTTAGAAGTTAGAGATTAGAGGTTAGAATTGCAGATGAGAAATCTATCAGCATATTGCAATAATTTTGCACCTCAGCAATTCTTAATTCTTAATTCATAATTCTTAATTGGATATATTTTGTATAATTTCCAGTTCTTCGGCTGAAAAATCCGCCTTGGGAACTATATAATAGGCATAATCGGAGCAGACAAGAACAAAGCAGTCTGCCGCTTCAATTACGGAAAAACCGTCATCTATGGGAATAATTGTAGGCTTTAGGGCTTCTTCGGAATATTCCTCGTCAAGTTCCTCATCAATTTCCTCGGCTTCTTCATCATCTGCATATTTTTCACAAATGGTGGAGATTTCAACAGTTTTATCCTTTACCGTCAGCCTGTAAAGAGGAATTATTCCGTTTCCGTTCATACTCATTACGATGTTATCACGCTGTTTCAGCGGATTAAATATCTCACGGTAAGCAAGTGCCAGAAATCCTACTAAAGCAAGATAGCCTAAAAGTCTGATTTTCTCATCAAGCATCCCTGAAATGAAAACTGCCGCAATGGACAAAAGCACGAAAATAACGGATTTTACTATAGCTTTCGGGTATACAAATTTTTTCTGATATGCCCTTATGCCCTGCCGCATAATCTGCGGTGTATGGGAAAAATCCTTGACAAGCTTTATATTTTCTTCCATAGCCTGCCCTCGTTAAATATCGAGATTCTGCACGAATTTCGCATTATTCTCAATGAATTTTCTTCTCGGCTCAACCTTGTCACCCATAAGGATTGAGAATGTTTCGTCAGCCTTCAAAGCGTCCTCCATACCGATTTTCACGATTGTACGACGCTCAGGGTCCATAGTAGTTTCCCAGAGCTGTTCGGGGTCCATTTCACCAAGACCTTTATAACGCTGAACATCAACCTTATATTTGCCCTCCTCGGAAAGCTCTGCAATGAAACCGTCACGCTCCTCGTCAGAGAAAGCATATCGCTCCTTTTTGCCTCGCCAAACCTTGAAAAGAGGCGGCTGTGCGATATAGACATTGCCGTTTGTGATAAGAGGACGCATATAGCGGAAGAAGAATGTCAGAAGCAGAGTTCTGATGTGCATACCGTCAACGTCGGCATCCGCCATAATAATAACTTTGCCGTAGCGGAGCTTTTCAATATCGAAATCCTCGCCGATACCTGTGCCAAGAGCCGTTACAACAGGCGAAAGCTTGTCATTGCCGTAAATCTTGTCAATACGTGCCTTTTCTACGTTGAGCATTTTTCCCCAGAGTGAGAGGATAGCCTGATATTTTCTGTCACGTCCCTGCTTTGCAGAACCGCCCGCAGAGTCACCCTCTACGATGTAAATTTCAGTATATCTTGCATCTCTCTCGGAGCAGTCTGCCAGTTTTTCGGGCATTGAAGCATTTCCGAATGCGTTCTTTTTACGCTCTGCATCTCTTGCACGTTTAGCAGCCTCACGGGCTTTAAGGGCTGAAAGTGCCTTATCGAAAATAGCCTTTGCAATTTCAGGATTTTCTTCAAGGAAATTCATAAGCTTTTCCTGTACAAGCTTTTCGATAAATGGCTTAACTTCGGGATTTCCAAGTCGTCCCTTTGTCTGTCCCTCAAATTCACACTCGGTAAGCTTTACGGAGATAATGGCTGTAAGTCCCTCACGTACATCATCGCCGCTGAGTTTCTCTTTATCTTTGAGAAGTCCCATTTTCTTGCCGTAGTCGTTGATAACTCTCTGAATTGAATTTTTAAAGGCTGTTTCGTGATATCCACCGTCCTTTGTGTGGATATTATTTGCAAATGAGAGGATAATCTCATTGTAGCTGTCGTTGTACTGAAGGGCGATTTCCGCAAAGGAATCCCCCTGCATTCCCGAAACGTAGATAACTTCATCACTCAGCGGCACATGACCTCTTGTTTCGTGAATATGCTCCACGAACTGACGGATACCGCCCTCATAGTGGAGAGTTTCGGATTTTATATCATTCTCTTCACGTAAATCGGAGAATGTAATTTTAATACCTGCATTGAGGAAAGCCTGTTCACGGAGTCTTTTCAGCAGAATTTCGAAGTCATAGACAGTCTGCTCGAAAATTTCCCCGTCAGCTTTGAACATAACGCTTGTACCTGTTTCGGTGGTCTTTTCGATAGCTTTAAGCTGTTCGTCATAGTGACCACGCTCAAAACGCTGGAACCACACATTTTCGCCGTCCTTGACGGTAAGCTCCAGCCACTCTGAAAGGGCATTAACAACAGACGCACCAACGCCGTGAAGTCCTCCTGATACCTTATATCCGCCGCCGCCGAATTTTCCGCCTGCGTGGAGAATGGTATAAACAACGGTAGCCGCAGAAATACCCTCCTTTGGATGAATACCAACGGGGATACCACGTCCGTTATCGGATACTCTTATAACATCGCCGGGGAGAATATCCACCTTAATTTCGGTACAAAAGCCTGCAAGAGCCTCGTCAATGGAGTTATCCACAATTTCGTATACAAGGTGGTGCAGACCGCTTGGACCTGTTGAACCGATATACATACCGGGTCTTTTTCTTACAGCTTCAAGTCCTTCCAGAATTTGTATGTCATTTTCGTCGTAATTGACAATGTCATTTTCGGCGTTATTAATATTCTGCTGACTCATGAATTTACCTCCATTTATTCTGGTTGAATTTATTATTAACCCAATTCAAAGGATTGTTTTCTATATAATCCCATATCTCAGCTAATTCTTCTTTATTACGTATAATTCTATCATAATATGATTTCTGCCATATAGAAAAACCTGATTTTCTTGAAACAAATCTTTTAAACGAACCAATAATAGTCGGGATTGTAGGGGCGGATATTATCCGCCCGTCTGATATTATTTCATAATCACGATTAATTGAAATAATCAGATGTATATGGTCTGGCATTATACAATATTTCATTACATAAACATCATCATATGTTTTTTCTATCTGATTTAATGAATAATCTATAATTTTTCCTATATCTGTCAATTCTGTAATCGGGCGGATAATATCCGCCCCTACACAATCGAGGGTTTCTTTTATTGTACAGAGATATGAAATTCTGTATTTGGTACATATTGTCACAAAATATATTCCATTACGTGAATAATCATAATTTTCAAGACGGATTTTCTTCCTTTTGAAATTTTTATTAAACATAATTTTCACATCTTTCAGATAAACGTTTCAATCATTTAACGGCTTAATTACGCATTACGAATTACGAATTAACAATACCCGCCGCCTCTATCGCTAACGGCTAAAGGCTAACCGCTAAAGGCTAACTAACAATACCCTCCGCCGCTTTCAAGACGCTTTTTCAGCGTACTTGCCGCAAGCTGGGATATATAAATCCGCTTTTTTGTGATAATATATGTTTTTGGCAGTTCATAAGTGGCTAAAAACAGCCTTTTTTCCTTTTCTGCCTTGTCAAGCAGCTTTTTCGTACAGCTTGTAACAGTTGTGTTATCCATATCGAAAATGCCGATAATTTCACGGACATCAACGGAATAATTATTGCCGATATGGAGATAAATAGTCTTATTCATCTTAATTCCTCTGCAATCCTGCCGCCGCTTATACGCAGAATTTTCCCCTTTATATCGGGAAGAAGCGTTCTTTCGTTGGGAGTTGTAATGAAAACCTGCATATTTCTGATTATATCAAATACAAATCGCTGACGGTTTTCGTCAAGTTCTCCCATAACATCGTCAAGAAATACCACGGGAGCGTCTTTGCTTCGCTTAGTGAAAATTTCAGCCTGTGCAAGCTTTATAACAAGTGCCGCAGATTTAATCTGCCCCTGTGAGCCGTATTCCTTGGCACTTATGCCGTTGATTTTTATGTTGATTTCGTCACGGTTTACCCCCGAATGGGTTATACCTGTGCGAATGTCATACTCCTCCGATTCACGGAGTTTATTGAAATATTTTTCAAAGGCAGCTTCATCGCAGGGCAGTTCAAAATCCTCCGCCTTGAACACGTTGGATTTATATTCAAGCTCCAGCTTTTCTTTTCCGCCCGAAATGGCGTAATACAGCTCTCCGCAGACCTGATTCAGCTTTTTTATATAGCTGTCACGCATATAGGATATTAACGCACCCTCGTGAGCCGCCTGTTTATCCCATATTTCAAGAATTGACGAATCGGAATTCCCCTGCATAATTGATTTCAGCAGGGCATTCCGCTGATTCATTACGGCATTATTTTTCGTTATATGTGCCACAAATACGGGATTTAGCTGTGATGCTGCCATATCCACGAAATTCCGCCGTTTTTCGGGAGCACCTTTTATGATTTCCACATCATCGGGGATAAAGGCAATACACTTGAAAACGTCAAAAAGATTTCTCGTACCCTTTTGTTTTACCCCGTTAATAGTGATATTTTTCGTTATATTTCCGCCTTTTATCATCTCATAGGTGATTTTCTGGTCACGCACATCGTCCCAAATTCCCACTTCGGAGATAAAAGAGCTTTTATCGAGAGCAATATAATCTCTTTCCTTTGAGCCACGAAAGCTTTTACACCCTGACATAATCCACAGGGCTTCAAGGAGATTTGTTTTCCCCTGTGCATTTTCCCCCACTATGATATTATAGTAGATGTCAGGCTCGAAAGAAATTTCCGACAGATTTTTAAATCCGTCAATTTTAACGTGAGTTATCAGCACACAGTTACCTCATCACCGCCGATTACTTTTACAGTATCGCCGGGGCGGATTTTCTTGCCACGCATTGTGCAGACTTCGCCATTGACGAGAACCTGCTCGTCCTGTATAAGCATTTTTGCCTCTCCGCCTGAACCTACCAATGAGGCGAATTTCAGGAGAGCGTCAAGCTTTATAAACTCTGTTGTGATTTTAATTTCAGGCATATCTATACCCCTCAATAATTAATAATTATAAATTTAAGCCGTTAGCTTTAAAAGATAATAGAAAAATTACGGTTTATTTCAGCTAAAGGCTAAAAGCTAAAAGCTATAGGCTCTTAATTTTTAAGCTGAATAGGCATAACAAGGAAAATGTAGTTTTCGCCCATTGGAGGGAGAATTTCAATAACCTTCATTGCACCGTTAAGGCGAATTCTGACTTTATCGCCCTCGGCAGCCTTTAAAGCTTCAAGCATAAGACGGGTATTAAAGCCGATAGTAACAGCTTCTCCCGAAATATCGGCAGAAATTACATCGTTAACCTTACCGATAGCTGTCTTGCAGTTGATTTTCATAACGCCGTTGCCAATTTCACAGCGGATAGGGCATTTATTTTTCTCATCAATAATAAGAGCGCATCTTTCAAGACTTGCGGAAAAGTCCTTTTTGCTGATGAAAACTTCCGTCTTATGACCTGTGGGAATACTCATTCTGTAATTGTGGAAAACTCCTTCAAGCAGACGTGAGATAATAATAAAGTTATTAATCTCAAACATAATATGTCTGTCATTTACGCTTATAAGGCAGTTTTCGGAGCAATCCTCACGGATAAGAGTTGAAACTTCCATTAATGCCTTTTTAGGAACTACAAAATTGAAATTTTCGCTGTTGCTGATAGTTTCATTTCTTATAGCAAGTCTGAAACCGTCAATAGCAACCATTGTGAAGCTTTCAGCGTCAATGTCGAAAAGTTCACCTGTAAAAATAGGCTTATTTTCGTTCTGTGCCACAGCATAGCTTGTCATATTAATCATTGAACGGAGAGTATTCTGTGGAACTGTAAAGCTTCTTTTTGAATCAATTACCGGTAAATCGGGATATTCATCTGCTGACATTACAGAGAAATCGCAATCTGTAGCTTCTGATGAAAGATGAATTACGTTATTTTCATCAATTGTGAAAATAATTTCCTCTCCAGCCATTTTCTTTGTAAATTCGCTGAAAAGTCTGCTGTTGAGAACAAATTCACCGCTGTCTGAGGTTTCAGCCTTGATATTTGTTCTGATACCCATTTCAAGGTTATATGCAGTAAGTTCTGCATTTCCGGGAGTTATCTTTAATTTTATACCTTCAAGAGCAGGAATTGTAGATTTCTGAGGAACTACTCTTGAAATATTAGTAATAGCATCGCTAAGTTCTGTTTTTTTGCAAATAAATCTCATTTATATAAATACCTCCTGTAAGGTGTAAGTTATCAGCCGAAGTTTTCAACAGGTTCAGGTTATTTGTGATAAGCTAAGAAAAGTTATGATAAGTTAAGCTAAGAAAAAGCAAAATAAGATATAAGATAAGTATTATAAATATAGTCGTAGTAGTAGGGGCTGTTGAAAAGTTAGTATGTCCGATTTTATCCGAAATTCAGCCAAAAGCTCGTCCACAATCAGTTGTTGTTAAATTGTGGGGAATGTTTGGAATTTTTTTTCACGGAAAATTTTTGTCGAAAGAGTTGAGAATTGTGGAGTTGAAGTTTAAGAAAAGTGGAAAATTCTGTTGAATTGCGATTTTATGGTAATTTTTTTAATATAATTACTGACAGGCTGTGAAATGTTGAAAAGTTCATGCCGTTGAAAAGCGGGGAAATCTGTTTTTGCTCATTGGGGAATTTTTCTGATTATACCGTAGGTGAATGATATTTTTAGTTTTCCACCGAGTTTTAAACAGAGTGTTGAAAACTCGGTGGAAAGACCGGTTTTCAACAATTCCAACATTAAAACAGCGTGGGAAATTTGTTAATTTCCATTTGAAAGCTTTCAACAGGATTGTTGAAATTACGGTGTCGATTATTCTTAAGGGGTTCCCTTAAATCAACCCTTGCTCTTGTCACGGATATTCTTGATAATATCGTTTACGAGATTGCTGAGATTCTGGTCTTTTTCGATTGAAGCCGTAATGCTGTTTACGGAATAAACGATAGTAGAATGGTCACGTCCGCCGAATTCAGTACCGATTGAAGCCAGCGGCATATCAGTAATTTCACGGACTATGTAAATAGCCACCTTACGGGCAATTGAAATCTGCTGTGAACGCTTATTTGAACGGAGGTCATCGGGAGTTACGCCGTAAACTGTGGATACCTCGCTGATAATTTTTTCAACAGTAATCGGAATAGGCTGTTCGTCTGTGAGAACATCACGGATAACGCTCTGTGCCATTGAAATTGTAATGGGGCTTCCTGCGAAGTGGTTGAGCGCTTTAAGACGAAGAACTGCACCTTCAAGCTGACGGATATTGGATTTAAGGCGGTTTGCCATAAATTCGGATACCTCAGCAGGCATTTTGAGATTTAAAAGTTCGCTTTTTCTTGTAATAATTGCAAGTCTTGTTTCGAAATCGGGAGCAGAAATATCTGCAATAAGTCCGCCCTCAAAACGTGTACGCAGACGAGCTTCAAGGGTAATAAGCTCCTTTGGAGGCTTATCAGATGTAATTACAATCTGCTTTCCCTCCTGATGAAGCTTGTAGAATGTGTGGAAAAATTCCTCCTGCATACGCTCTTTTCCTGCAAAGAACTGAATATCGTCAATGAGGAGAACGTCGGCATTTCTGTATTTTTCGTGGAAATCAGAAATCTGATTTTTCTGAATAGCAGCGATAAGGTCGTTTCCGAAAGTTTCGCTTGTGATGTAAACGATGTTGTATTCGGGTCGTCTTTCTCTTACCTCATTTGCGATAGCTGTGATAAGGTGAGTTTTGCCCATTCCTGACGGACCGTAGATAAACAGCGGATTATAGCCTGAAACGTCGTTTTCACCGCAATTTTTTGCAACTGACTTAGAGCAGGCAAGGGCAAAGCTGTTTGAGGGACCCTCAATAAATGTATCGAAAGTGTAGTCATAGTTTGCGAATTTGTATGACTGTTCAAGTTCTGCATTTTTCTTTTCAAGCTCCTCAGCAGTGGGAATCTGAGCAGTTGGTGCAGTTGTATTTGATGCTACGTTGATTATAATATTTATGTTAAGACCGAGCATTTCGAAAAATGCCTCTTTAAGTGTTTCAGCGTATTTGTTCATAACGATATCCTGCTGGAATTCAGTAAGAACGCTAAAAACAGCATTTTCACCGTCAAAGCTGACAGGAGTCAGTGGGTTGAGCCATGTAGTAATGGCTACATTTGGGACTTTTTTATTTTCCAGGCAATAATTTTTTACGCTGTCGAATAATTCAGTAAAGGAATTCATTTTTAACCTCCATATAAAAAATAGTCGGGAGTAGCGGAGATTTATGCAAAAAAACGATACTCCCCTATAATAATATACTTATATTATAACATAAGACTGTTGAAAAAGCAAGGGATAAACTGAAAAAATGTAGAGAAAAAAAGCGGGATTTCCACATGGGATTTGACAGATTGTTGAAAAAGGTGTTGAAAGAGTTGGTTTAGTTGAAAAAACAGGTCGAATAACGGTATATTTGGAAGAATTAGTGTGTTGAAAGTGTGAAATACAACAGGTTTTCAACATAGTTTTTCAACTTTTCAACAGCCTGTGGATAAATAAAGGGGGAGTTTTCAACTTTTTTTTACATTTGTTAGTTGTTAGCTTTTTTAAAGCTATTAGCCGTTAGCCTTTAGCTGTTAGCTTTTTGGACGGCAGATATATTTCGTAGGGGCGGATATTATCCGCCCGCAATTTCGGTACGAAATTTATAATAAATTATTCGAATCTGATATTTTATTTAACGGACACAGCACGCTGTGTCCCTACAAATTAAATCATCATACATAAGAAGAACGGCAGAAAAATTTCTACCGTCAATAAATTCTTAATTAATCCACAGTTCCCAAAAAAAGCTAATACATTGTAATATCTTAAACTTTACTTTTTTCTAGTTAAATAAATACAAAAGGGTGATTTATCACCAGAGAGGAACACCTACGGGGCAAAAGGGAGGGAAAAAGAAAACTGGCACAAAAGTCGTGCGGGGTACCCCCGCTGGTGATTTGGTCTACACAAAATTTTTCATTAGTACAGAATATTGTATCTAAAGTAATATAACATTAGAACAAGATGTCAGCGGCGACTCGCCGCACTCCCTTTTTCCCCTACGTTTTTCCTCTCTGGGCTCTCCTTTCCCTTTCCCCTTTTTCCCTCCCTTTGCTGACTTTTGATGAGAGAGGATTTGAATAAGAAAAAGGCAAGTCTTTTTCTTCGTGTCAATTAGTCTTTTCAAATGAGTTTCATTTAAGTCCTCTGCCATTTGTTTTTAAAAATTTCTTTTTATGCTAACAGCTAATGGCTAATGGCTAACAGCTTTAAAAAGGCTAAAAGCTAATGGCTAATGTCCGAATTGCTAAAAGAGTATAAAAAAATAAGGGTATAACTGTTGAAAATAATCAAAATTGAAAAAAATCTCCAAAAGCCCTTGACATATCGGCGTTTTTGAAGTATAATTCTAAAGTGTAATATGTAAATAAGAGCGTAAAGCTCTTTTAGTTAACACTGAGAGGAGGATATCAGAATGAAAAGAACATATCAGCCTAAGAAGCTCCACAGAAAGAAGGAGCATGGCTTCATGAAGAGAATGGCTACTAAGAACGGCAGAAAGGTTTTAGCTCGTAGAAGATCTAAGGGCAGAGCAAGATTAACTCACTGACGACGCTGACCACAAAAATACGTTTTTGTGGTCTTTTTTATTATTGCTTCACAAGTTTAAAAATAAAATATCAGTTGGTGGAGCAGTTGTTCCCTGTGGAGGTTTGTTATGCTTTATACCGTTGTTATGAGGGAAAATAAGGATTTCCTCAATATGTACAAAAAAGGCAGATATATTACTTCTAAATACTCCGTTATATATGTAAAGCCTAATAATCGTCCCTTTAATCGTTTTGGCATAACAGCAGGGAAAAAAATCGGAAACGCAGTTGCCCGTAACCGTGCCAAAAGGCTTATCCGCCTTGCATATCAGAAAGCAGAAGTTAAACTTCCTGTTGGTATTGATATTGTAATTGTGGCAAGAAGCGGAATTCTCGGTATAAAATCCGACGAATACTGCGGTTATTTCAACAAATACGGCATAAATGAAATTGAAAAGGCTGTTAAAAAAAGCAGTAAGTAATTATGAAATTTATAGCCCTTGCTTTGATTAAGTTTTACAGGAAATTCATTTCTCCCCTTTTTCCACCGGTTTGCAAATATTACCCCACTTGCAGCTGTTATGCTATGAGAGCCTTTGAAAAATTCGGATTTTTCCGTGGAACGGCTCTGACGGTGTGGCGTATTCTTCGGTGCAATCCATGGTCTATGGGCGGAATTGACCACGTTCCCGAAAAATTCACATTCAAGGTGAAAAAAATTGATTACAGACAGCTTCATTCGGAGGCTGACACAGCAGAAGAAAAGAATGGTAACGGGGAAATTTCCTCGGATTTACCTGTATAGGAGAATTGAAATTGAATTTTATCTATGAATTAATCGGTGTTCCTTTGGGATACCTCATGAGCCTTATTTACAACATAGTTCCAAACTATGCAATCGCAATTATTTTGTTCACATTGGTAACTAAGCTGCTGCTTTTCCCTTTCAACTACAAGACGCAGAAAAATGCGGCAAGAATGCAGCTTTTGCAGCCGAAGCTGAATAAACTCCAGAAAAGCTTTGCAAATAATCCTACACGTTTACAGGAAGAACAGAACAAGCTTTATCAGGAGGAGGGCGTTAACCCAATGGGTTCCTGCCTGCCTGCATTTATTCAGATGTTCCTGCTCTTTGGTGTTATTGATGTTGTTTACAAGCCTATCAAGCACGTTCTCCGTCTTTCAAAAAGTGTGAGAATGGCGGCTGTTGAAAAGGCTTCCGAACTTGCTATGCAGTTCAAGGACGTTAATGAGGGTAAGGCTATTGCTTCAAATAATCTCCGTCACGAACTTCTTACAATGGAAGTTTTTGATAAGCATCCTGAGGAATTCAGAAATATCGGCGAAAGCTTTTCAGAGCTTCTCAGAGAATTTTCTGAAAACTTCACTATATTCGGGGCAAACCTCGGTAAAACCCCTACACTCCACCCCGAAACATGGGATAAAGAGGCAATTATCCTCTGTGCAATTCCTTTCCTTGCAGGTCTTTCCCAGCTTCTCGTAAGCTTTTATTCAATGTATCATCAGAAAAAGACAAATACCAATCCACAGGCTGGCGGCGGCTGTATGACAGCTATGATGCTTTTCTCCCCTGTAATGTCAATTTGGATTGGTTTCGGAGTTCCTGCCGGTGTTGGTTTCTACTGGATTTGGTCATCTGTTTTCTCATTCCTTGTATCACTTGGACTTAATTGCTATTTCACACATGACAGAATTGTTGTCATGAATGAAAAGGAAAAGGAAAAAGCACGTATTTACGCTGAAAAGCACCCCGAAAAGAAAACTTTTATGCAGAAAATGTTAGAGCAGCAGGCTGCTCTTGAAAATCAGAACGGCGGCACATCTAATTCAGGCGAAAAGATGTCACGTTCTGAGCAGAATAAAGCGAATCGTAATGCCATTAATGATGCAAGACGCAGAATGGCTGAAAAATATGGCGATATCTATGATGAATCGTACAGTGACGACGAAGAATAATTTTAAGGAGGTATTAAAATGACTGAATTATTTACAGCGAAAACCGTTGAAGAAGCTAAAGCTTTAGCGGTTCAGAAATTCGGAAAAAACGAAAGCGAAATCAAGTTTGAGATAATTAATGAAGGCAAAAAAGGATTTCTTGGAATCGGTGCTGTTGATGCACAGGTAAAGGCAACTGTGGCAGACGCTCCAAAGCCTCTCAAGCCTGTTGCACCGGTTGTCAAGGAGGAAGTAAAGGCTGTTGAAACTCCCGCAGCTGTAGAAATTCCTGAGCCTGTTGTGCTTTCCGAAGAAGTTAAGGCAGTTGAGGAAGCTGCACCTGCTGAGGCAGTTGTAGAGGCTGCTCCTGTTATTGAAGCTGAGCCTGTTGTTGAGGCAAAGGAAGAAGAAGTTGAGTTTTCACTTGACGATTTCACAGTAATTGAGGACGAGGCACTTATTAACCCTAAGGTTAAGATTGCAAGAGATTACATTATCAGCATTTTCAATGCTATGGGAATTGATGCAACTTACGTTATTTATCAGAATGAAACAGGTGCAGTAATTGATATCCAGAGCGATAATAACGGTACAATTATTGGCAGACGTGGCGAAACTCTTGATTCAATCCAGTATCTCTGCTCAATTATCGCAAACAAGGGCGATAAGGACTATTTCAGAATTACAATTGATTGTCTTGGATACAGAAAAAAGAGAAAGGAAACACTTGAGCAGCTTGCAGCTAAGGTTGCAAAGTCCGTTATCAGAACAGGACGTTCACAGCAGCTTGAGCCTATGAATCCTTATGAAAGACGAGTAATTCACTCTGCTGTATCAAAGATTGAGGGTGCTGAATCACGTTCAGTTGGTGAGGAGCCTTACAGAAAGATTATTATTTCTTCCACAAATCCCAGAAATAACCGCAATAACGGCGGCAGAGGAAAAGGTCCTCGCCGTGATGACAGACGTGGCAGAAACGGTGGCAGAAATAACAACCGTCGTGAGAATTTTGAGGCAAAGGCAATTGACCTTTCAACATCATTTGAAAAGGATTACAAGAAGCCAAAGCCTGAGGATTCAATGGAAGGCGGACTTTACGGAAAAATTGAATTTTAAGAAAAAGGGCTGTTGCAGGTTGACTTGTGACAGCCCTTTACAGGAGATAGATTATGGGAACTATTGCTGCGGTTTCGACACCGAATGCAGTTGGCGGAATTGCCGTTATACGCATTTCTGGAGATGACGCCATTGCTGTTGCGGAGAAAATTTTCAAGCCCTTTGGCGGAAAAAAAGTTGCAGAAATGGAAGGGTATACCTGCGCTTATGGTATTGCCCACGATAACGGTCAGCGGATTGATGATTGCGTGCTGACGATTTTTAAAGCTCCTCACAGCTATACAGGCGAGGATACAGCTGAACTTTCCTGTCACGGCGGATTGTATGTATCGAGAAAAATTCTTCGTGCGGCATTGAAAAATGGTGCGGTTACAGCTGAGGCAGGAGAATTCACGAAAAGGGCATTTCTCAACGGAAAGCTTGACTTAACCCAGGCTGAGGCGGTAATGGATGTAATTTCAGCAAAGAGCGAATTGGAGCTGAAAATGGCTGAAAATCTCCGTGAGGGAGCAGTTTTCAAGGCTGTGAGAAAATGCTCTGACAGGCTGATGAAGCTGCTGGCAGGACTGGCAGTATGGGCAGATTATCCCGACGAGGATATACCTGAGGTTGAGCCTGATGTTCTGATGTCGGAACTTGAAGCAGTCAAGGCTGATTTAAGCGGACTGACCGCCGATTACGACAGAGGAAGAATTGTTCGTGAGGGCGTTTCTACTGCTATTGTAGGCAGACCAAACGTGGGAAAATCCACACTTTTCAACTGTTTAAGCGGCTGCGAAAGAAGTATTGTAACTAATATTGCAGGTACAACCCGTGATGTCGTTGAGGAGTCTGTTTCCCTTGGTGATATTACTCTGAGGCTTTCAGATACTGCCGGTATTCGTGAAACTGAGGATATAATTGAGGGAATTGGAGTTAATATTGCTTGGAAAACCGTTGAGGCTTCGGAACTTGTACTTGCTGTTTTTGACGGAAGTTGTCCGCTGTCGGAGGACGATTTTGAATTGGTTAATAAAATTAATAATAAAAAATGCGTTGCTGTGGTTAATAAATCAGATGAGGAAATGCTCCTTGACAGCAGTAAGTTGAAAGAAAATTTTCAACATATTGTATATATTTCCGCTAAGGAAAATCAGGGTATTTCCGAACTTGAAAAAGCTATAAAAGAATTATTTGAGCTTAATTCCGATAGCTTTTCTTCTGCAACTGCCGCAAATGAGCGACAGAAATTGTGTATCGAAAATTCTTTGACTGCCGTTTCAGCGGCAATTGATGCTTTGAATTTCGGGGAAATGCTTGACGCTGTAAATGTACTTGTTGATGAGGCGGAACAATATCTGCTTGAGCTTACTGGTGAAAAAGTTACAAATGCAGTTGTAGATGAGGTTTTCTCAAGATTTTGCGTTGGAAAATAAATTATGTGGGACGAAATGTTCCACGTGGAACATTAACGAGGTGTTTCTATGTCATATAAAATGGGTTCGTTTGATGTTATTGTAGTCGGCGGCGGTCATGCCGGTGTTGAAGCGGCTCTCGCTTCTGCTCGCCTTGGCGTTAAAACTGCTATGTTTACAATTTCTCTCGACCAAATTGCTAATATGCCCTGTAATCCGTCAATTGGCGGTACTGCTAAAGGTCATCTTGTAAGAGAAATTGATGCTCTTGGCGGTGAAATGGGTAAGGCGGCGGATAAATGTTTTATCCAGAGCCGTATGCTGAATCGTGGTAAAGGCCCTGCTGTTCATAGCCTTAGAGTTCAGGCTGACAGGGTTGAGTACCATAAATATATGAAAAAAGTCTGTGAGGAACAGGAAAATCTCTATGTGAAACAGGGGGAGATTTCTCAAATCATCACAGAAAATGGTAAAATCACAGGTGTTGTAACTTCACTTGGTGCGGAATATAGCTCAAAATGTGTAATTATTGCTACAGGTACATACCTAAAAGGAAAAATTCACATTGGAGAAAGTTCCTTTGAAAGCGGTCCTGATTCTGCCCTGCCAAGTATTGGTTTATCTCAGAGTCTTATTGATAACGGCATTGAACTTCGTCGCTTCAAGACAGGCACGCCATGCCGTGTTCATAAGAGAAGTATTGATTTTTCAGTTATGGAAAGACAAGACGGTGATGATGAAATAGTTCCTCTTTCATTTGAAACTAATCCTGAAATCCTTGAGAATAAGGTTAGCTGTTACACTACTTATACAAATAGTAATACACATGAAGTCATCATGTCAAACCTTCACAGATCACCTTTATACGGTGGCAGAATAGAGGGAGTAGGTCCACGCTACTGTCCGTCAATTGAGGACAAAGTTGTTAGATTTTCTGATAAGCCAAGACATCAGCTTTTTGTTGAACCCATGGGATTATCAACAGATGAGTATTATTTGCAGGGAATGTCATCGTCGTTACCGGAAGATGTTCAGCTTGCATTTTTAAGAACCATACAAGGTTTGGAAAATGTTGAAATTATGCGTCCTGCATATGCCATTGAATATGATTGCTGTGATCCACTTCAATTGCTCCCTACCTTGGAGTTTAAGCAATTGTCGGGATTGTACGGTGCAGGTCAGTTCAATGGAAGTTCAGGATATGAGGAAGCTGCGGCACAGGGGATGGTGGCAGGTATTAATGCCGCTTTAAAAATTCTTGGCAGAGAGCCTGTTATTTTTGAGCGTTCAGGTTCGTATATCGGTACTCTTATTGATGATCTCGTAACTAAGGGTTGCTCAGATCCTTACAGAATGATGACTTCAAGAAGCGAATATCGCTTAATTCTTCGTCAGGATAACGCTGACCAGCGTCTAATGCCAATTGGATACGAAATTGGTCTTGTTTCTAAGGAAAGAATTGATAAGCTGAATGAAAAAATTCGTCTTACTGAAGCTGAAATTAATCGTGTTTCAAGTGAGAGTATTAAGCCTACACCTGAATTAAATGCTATGCTTGAAGAAAAAGGAACTGCACCTCTGAAAAATGGCTGCCGTATCATTGAGTTAATTCGTCGCCCACAGTTAAAATATAACGATCTTGCTATTTTTGATGTTAATCGTCCACAGCTTCCATATGATGTGTGTGAACAGGTTGAATTGCAGATTAAATACAATGGATATATTGAAAAACAGTTATCACAAATTGAGCAGATTGAAAAGCTCGAACGTAAGTTATTGCCGAAAAATACGGATTATAGCCAAATTCACGGGTTAAGACTTGAAGCTGCTGAGAAGTTGAATAAGATTCAGCCAATCTCAATTGGTCAGGCTTCACGAATTTCAGGTGTATCTCCTGCTGATGTTTCAATGCTCGTTGTATGGCTGAAAAAGGAACAGGGGTGAATTTATGCTGCCGAATTTTGAACTATCTTGCGATGAATTTAAGAAGTATAATTTGGATTTATCGCAAGAAAAATATGATAAGTTTTGTAAATATGCTGAGTTTCTCGTAGAATATAATAAGAATGTAAATCTTACTGCTATTACAGAGCCGAGAGAAGTTCTTATAAAGCATTTCATTGATAGCTCGCTTATACTGAATTATATTGATATTCCTGAGAATTCGTCTATTATAGATGTTGGAACAGGTGCAGGGTTTCCTTCGGTTCCATTGAAAATAATGCGTCCAGATTTAAAAATTACGCTTCTTGATAGCCTTGCTAAAAGAATTGTATTCTTACAAAAGCTATGTGAATTAATTGAAGCTGATGCTGAATTCATTCATGGTAGAGCCGAGGATATTGCCAAAATGTCTGAATATCGGGAAAAATTTGACTTTTCCTGTGCAAGGGCTGTGGCTAATCTTTCAGTATTATCCGAATATTGTATTCCTTTTGTAAAAGTAGGTGGAACTTTTATTTCAATGAAAGGACCAAATGAAAATCCTCTTGATTCTGAAAGTGCAGTAAACATTCTAGGGGGAAAAATTTATGAAATACACAGCTATTCCCTTGAAAATGATTCAAGAAATATTATTGAGATTAAGAAGATTTCGCAAACACCGACAAAATATCCAAGAAATAGCAGTCAGATAAAGAAAAAAAGTCTGTAAACCTTATGAAATAGAATATAAAATCCGCTTTAATGACGAATTATAGCGGATTTTTTTTATAGATTTTATTTCCTGAATATGATAAAATATATTCAACGCCGAAAATCGGTGAAAATGAAGAAATGTGAGGACAATAAAATGGCAGGTTTTCTTAACTTAACGAGAGAAAAGCAGGTAAATAAGGTATATGAGGTGGAGATTTCAAGGATTATTCCTAATCCAAATCAGCCACGAACGGATTTTAATCAATCAGAAATAGTTCAATTAGCAGAATCAATTGCGAATAATGGAATTTTACAGCCTCTTTCCGTAAGAAGAATAGGTGATAATTTTGAGCTTATAGCTGGTGAAAGACGTTTAAGAGCAGCTAAAATGTGCGAATTACATACAGTTCCGTGTATAATTTATGAGATGAGCGATAGAAATTCAGCAATTCTTGCTCTTGTAGAAAATATTCAAAGGCAAGACTTGTCATTTTTTGATGAGGCAGCTGCAATTGAAAAACTGATTTCTTACTATGGATTAACTCAGGAGGAAGCTGCTCAAAAGCTTGGGAAAGCTCAAAGTACCATTGCAAATAAACTGAGATTACTTAGATTATCAAAGGCAGAAAGGGAAATTATTTCAAAATTTAATCTTACAGAGCGACATGCAAGAGCATTGCTTCGACTGGGTAGTGTTGATGATAGGCTGATTATTCTTGATAAGATAGGTAAGTACAATCTGAATGTTGAGCGTACTGAGTCGTTGATTGATGATTATATAGGTAATCGTAAAGAACAGCAGAGCTATAAAAAGAGATCGCAGGTTTTCCAGAATGTTACGATATTTCTAAATACCATTAATAAGGCTATTCAGACCATGCAGTCGGCAGGTATTGCGGCTGAATCTCGTAAAATTCAGGGCGAGGAATACGTAGAATATAGGGTAAGAATTCCTATGAAAACGGTGTAATGTTCCACGTGGAACATTTTTGTGAAACGGAGTACATAAAATTATAAAGAAATCGAGTATTCTTCATAGTGTTCCACGTGAAACATCAGCCAAAGTGTTCCACGTGGAACATTTTTTGTAAAAATTGAAAAAATCCTGCTGTATGTATTTACTTTTCAAACAGGATGTGGTATAATATATTATGTAAATCTGAAAGAAAGGATGATGTTATGGGGAAAATTATTGCAGTCGCTAACCAAAAAGGCGGCGTAGGTAAGTCAACTACAGTTGTGAATTTATCGGCATACCTTGGTTCTCGTGGATATAAGGTGCTTTGCGTGGATTTTGATCCCCAAGGAAATTCAACAACAGGCTTCGGAATTAAGAAAAGAAATGTTGAAATTTCATCTTATAACCTCATTGTAGGAAAAAATAGAGTTAATGAGGCTGTTATAGTTACTGAATTCCAAAATGTATCCGTTATCCCTGCAACTGAAACTCTTGCAGGAGCTGAAATGGAACTTATAAACATGGAAAATCGTGTAAACAGGCTTAAAATGCAGCTTCTAACGGTCAAAAATGACTATGATTACATTCTCATTGATTGCCCGCCAGCTCTTGGTTCACTTACGATTAATGCCTTAGTTGCGGCTGATTCTATAATTGTGCCGATGTTAGCTGAATTCTATGCACTTGAAGGATTGTCACAGCTTGTAAACACAATAAAAATCGTCAAAAGCAACCACAATCCATCCCTTGATATTGAGGGAATTCTCTTTACAATGTTCGACGGAAGATTAAATGTGGCTAATGACGTAGTGGCAGAAGTTGAGAAATACTTCCCAAATAAGGTTTTTCAAACTAAAATTCCAAGAAATGTGCGTATTTCTGAGGCACCAAGTCACGGAAAACCTGTTATGTATTACGATAAAACATCAAAGGGAACTGATGCTTTTACTCTCCTCGGTTTGGAAATTTTGGGAGAACCATTAGAACTTCCGCAGAAAAAACGCAGAGGAATATTCAATTTTAAAAAGGAAAGGCAGTGATTTAAATGGCAAAAGGCGGTTTAGGCAGCGGTCTTGACTCACTTTTCAGCGATAACGCAAGTGATGTTCAGATTAAAACAACTCTCCGCACATCAGAGCTTGAACCAAATCGAGATCAGCCGAGAAAACATTTCTCAACTGAAACAATTGCGGCTCTTGCAGATTCTATCCGTGAACACGGCATATTACAGCCTATTCTTGTTCGCCCAATGGATAGCGGCGGATATCAGATTGTTGCCGGTGAGCGTAGATGGCGAGCAGCAAGAATGCTTGGACTTGACGAAGTTCCTGTTAATATCAAAGAACTTTCCGATATGGAAACCATGCAAATTGCTATTATTGAGAATTTGCAGCGTGAAAATCTCAATCCTATCGAAGAAGGAAAGGGATATCAGGAGCTTATTGAAAATTACGGAATGACGCAGGAACAGGTTGGAAAGCTTGTCGGAAAATCCCGTTCAGCTATTGCAAATGCTGTTCGTATTCTTTCACTTCCGGAAAAAATAATCAAATTGCTTGAAAATGGCGATTTATCCGCAGGTCATGCAAAAGCGCTGCTTACTTTTGATGATGATGAAATCAAAATTGCTGTTGCAAATCGTGCTGCCAACGGTGGTATGACTGTTCGTCAGCTTGAAAGAATGTTGCAGACATCAGTTGAAAATCAGCAGAAGAAAAAAGATGAGAAAATCGACAATTATTTTGTTGAAATGGAAATTTCACTTAATGAACGCCTTGGACGTAGGGTAAAAGTTGACTACGGAAGAAATAAAGGGGCACTCATACTTGAATTTTATAATAAAGAAGATTTAGCTGCCTTAGCTGAAAAGCTGACAGTTGAAGAATAAGGAGAAAAAAAGATGATAGATATTAAATTTTTAAGAGCAAATCCTGATGTTGTAAAGGAAAATATCAAGAAGAAGTTTCAGGATTCAAAAATTGAGCTTGTTGACAAGGTAATTGATCTTGATGAGCAGTACCGTAAAACAAAGGTAGAATGTGATAACCTCCGTAATCAGCGTAAGGTTAAGAGCAAGGAAATCGGCGGATTTATGGCAAAAGGCATGAAAGACGAGGCTGAGGCTGCGAAGGCTGAGGTTGCTGAGCTTGGCACAAAGTTAACAGAAATGGAAGAGCTTGAAGTTAAGCTTGAGGCAGATATCCGTGAAATCATGCTTGTAATTCCAAATATAATCGACGAATCAGTGCCGATAGGTAAGGATGACAGCGAAAATGTTGAGGTTGAGCGTTTTGGAGAGCCTGCAGTACCTGAGTTTGAAGTACCATATCACGTAGATATCATGGAAAAGGTTAACGGAATTGACCTTGACAGTGCAAGAAAGACAAGCGGAAACGGCTTCTACTATCTTTGCGGAGATATTGCACAGCTCCAGAGCTGCATTCTCTCTTATGCCCGTGACTTTATGATTGACAAGGGATTCACATATTACATCCCTCCATTTATGATCAGAAGCGATGTAGTTACAGGTGTAATGAGTTTTGCTGAAATGGAAGGCATGATGTATAAGATTGAGGGCGAGGACTTATACCTCATTGGTACATCTGAGCATTCAATGATTGGTAAGTTTATTGACACAATCGTTCCCGAAGGCGAACTTCCAAAGACTCTCACCAGCTATTCACCTTGTTTCCGTAAGGAAGTTGGCGCACACGGCATTGAGGAACGTGGTGTATATCGTATTCACCAGTTTGAAAAGCAGGAAATGATAGTTGTCTGCAAGCCGGAGGAGTCAATGGAGTGGTTCCACAAGCTTTACAGCTACACAGTTGAATTCTTCCGCACACTTGACATTCCAGTACGTACACTTGAATGTTGTTCAGGCGATTTGGCTGACCTCAAGGTTAAGAGTATTGACGTTGAAGCATGGTCACCTCGTCAGAAGAAGTATTTCGAGGTTGGAAGCTGTTCAAATCTTGGCGATGCACAGGCACGCCGTCTGAAAATTCGTGTTAAGGACGAGGACGGAAATAAATATTTCGCCCACACCCTCAACAATACAGTTGTTGCACCTCCAAGAATGTTGATTGCATTCCTTGAAAACAATCTCAACGAGGACGGCAGCATCAGAATTCCTGAAGCATTAAGACCTTATATGCGTAAGGACGTTATTGCAGTTCCTGAAAAGTAAAAGTCAAAAAATGGCGGAATGGCTATATATGGTCATTCCGCTTCTTCATCGGCAGATTTTGCAACGGAGCAAAGGCACATTGTAAAAACTCCTACTGAACCGCCGACTACAGTACCAATTAAAAATCCAAGCAAAAAAATCACCTCCTCTGATAGTATGCACCATTCAGAGGAGGTGTAATCATTATATTTCGAGCATTTTTAAAATATCTGCTTTTTCCCTGTAGCCGACAGCAACATTGTGAATTGCACCGTCTTTAACAGCAACAAGCATAGGAATACTTTCGCAGCGAAATGCAGCGGCAAGTTCAGGCTGGTCATCAACATTAATTTTTCCAACCTTGACTTTTCCTGCCATTTCTTCGGCAATTTCCGCTACAATAGGGGAAATCATCATACAAGGGCCGCACCATGTAGCCCAGAGATCGAGGAGAACGATACCTTTATAATTGCGAACTTCCTCGTCAAAATTTTCTTTAGTGATATTAATTTCAGCCATATTATTTCTCCTTATAGTAGAGCATACAATGGCAGAATCCCTCAAAATCGGGATCTGCAATCTGCTCACGGAATTCTTTACATATACATTTATTTTCGGGAGTTTTAGCAAGGCGGCAGGGGCAGTAGCCGTCTTTTTTTTCAAGTCCCTCTTTGATTTTAGCTACAACAGCTTCATCGGGGTTAAGAATAACTTTCATAATTTCACCTTATTTCAGCAACTCATCAGCTAAATCGTTGATTTGTGCAATATTTTCGGGTTTAAGAGCAGACTTAATGGAAACAGTTGTATTGGTAAAAGTGATATTTTTGGATTTTTCAAATTTTGCCTTGATACGTTTTGCAGCCATAGCAGCCCAAGAACCATTTTCAATGATACCGATTGTACGGTTTTGGTAATTTCTTTCAACTAAAGCATCAACATACTGATTCATAAAGGGGAACATTTCGCCGTTGTAAGTTGTAGTTGCAAGAACGATTTTACCGTATCTGAAACCGTCCTCCACAGCCTCAGCCATATCCTCACGGGCGAGGTCAGCAATAGCAACCTTTGGGCAGCCTTTTTCGATAAGCTTATCACGGAGAAGTTCAGCAGCCTTTTTAGTATTGCCGTAAACTGATGTATAAGCTATGAAAATCCCCTCAGACTCAACACCGTAGCTTGACCAAGTGTTGTAAAGGTCGAGATAGTAGCCGAGATTTTCTGTGAGAATAGGTCCATGAAGAGGGCAGATAGTCTGAATATCAAGATTTGCAATCTTTTTAAAGAGAGCCTGCACCTGCATACCATATTTACCTACGATACCGAAGTAGTAGCGGCGAGCCTCACAAGCCCACTCCTCCTCAACATCGAGAGCACCGAACTTGCCGAAAGCGTCAGCGGAGAAGAAAATTTTATCGCAGCTGTCATAAGTCATCATAACCTCCGGCCAATGAACCATAGGAGCAGTAACAAAAGTCAGCTCACGGCTGCCGAGGGAGAGTTTTTCGCCGTCATTAACAACGAGAGTATTTGACAGAGCGAGGTCGGGGAAGAATGCACGGAGCATATCGAAAGTTTTAGCGTTACCCACAATAGTAGTATCGGGGTAATTTGCGGTAAAATCGCCGATACAAGCGGAATGGTCGGGTTCCATATGCTGAATTATCAGGTAATCGGGGGATTTATCGCCGAGAACTTCCTTGATATTTTCGAGCCATTTGTCGCCGAAGTTCACATCTACGGTGTCGAGAATGGCAATTTTTTCGTCAGAAATGATGTATGAGTTGTAAGCCATACCGTTTGGGACGATATACTGTCCCTCAAAAAGGTCGAGTAAGTGGTCATTTACACCGATATAGTATACATTTTCTTTTATTTTATTCATTGGAATTACCTCCTGTACTTTTCTTATGAACATATTATACCACATTTTAGAGGAAAATAAAAGTGACAAATGCAACAATTCTAAAAATTCTATGAAATTATTTGTAAAAATAGATTTATATAAAAGTTGATTATCCGATAATTTTTAATAGGTGTCTATAAGTGTTCCATGTGGAACATTTTTTCTTGACACCTGAGGTGTGCTATGGTAAAATTATATAGGTGATTTTTTTAAAACGAGGTGAAACAATGAATTGTATTTTTTATATTATGGGCAAAAGTTCCAGCGGAAAGGACACAATTTACAATCGTATAAGGTTAGAGGAAAAACTCCTGCCCGTGGTACTTTACACAACCCGTCCAATGCGTGAAAACGAGGAAAACGGCAGGGAATACCACTTTGTTGACCGTTCTTGCTTTGATAAAATGAAGTCGGAGGGGAAGGTTATCGAGGAACGCATATACAACACAATTCACGGTGAGTGGATTTATTTCACATCAAAGGACAGCATTAACCTTAAAAAGGGCAATTGCATCGGCATTGGCACACTTGAAAGCTATGTAAAAATCAAAGAGCATTTCGGTGAAGCAGTAGTGCCGATTTATATTGAAGTTGAGGACGGATTGCGGCTTGCACGGGCTGTGGAGCGTGAGCGACTCCAGACAAATCCGAAATATGCAGAGCTTTGCAGACGATTTCTTGCGGACAGCAGCGATTTTTCCGAGGAAAAGCTGAAAGAAGCAGGCATAAGCCGACGTTTTTCAAATGAGGGAGAAATTGAGGAATGTATAGATGAAATCAAAATGGAGATGAGAAATTGGATAAAGTAAAAAAATTTATAAAGGACCAGCCGGTGCTGATAATAGCCTTTTTGGCGGCGTTGGCGACTATTTTTGTAATTCCCCCCGACAGCGGCTATAAGGATTACGTAAATTTCACGGTGCTTATACAGCTATTTTGCCTGATGACAGCAATAGGCGGATTCAGAAGTATCGGCTTATTTGAAAAACTGACGGCAGTTCTGATGAAAAAAGCAGGAAATGTACGGCGATTAGGCTTAATATTCACCATTTTATGCTATTTTTCCTCAATGCTTGTGACAAATGACGTGGCACTCATTACATTTGTGCCGCTGACATTAATGGTATTCGACAAAATCAAGGACGAAAAAAGCCGCATACTCACTATAGTCCTCGAAACAGCGGCAGCAAATTTAGGAAGTATGGTAACTCCATTCGGCAATCCGCAGAATTTATTCATCTACGACAAGTACAGTCTTACTTTAGGGGATTTCTTCGGAACTATGCTGCCCTCAGCGGTGGTCAGCCTTGTACTGCTTATGCTGATGTGTCTGCTGCTGCCACGGTCTGAATGCAGCGGAAATTCAGCAGAGGAAAATAATATTTCAAAGGCAAAAACGGCTATATACTTTGTTTTGTTCGTTATCTGCCTGCTTTCGGTTTTCCGAGTAGTTCCCGATTGGGTATGTCTGATAATTGCCATAGTTACAGCATTGTCGGTTAATTATCGCCTTTTGTTTAAGGTTGACTACGGACTTCTTGCCACATTCGTATGCTTTTTTGTATTCGTGGGAAATATCGCACGAATTGACGCAGTAAAGGACTTTGTTTCGGGAATTTTAGCCGAAAGGGAGCTTGGAGTTTCCGTAGCACTTTCTCAGATTATAAGCAATGTTCCGGCGGCAGTAATGCTTTCGGGATTTACCGACAACGGCAAGGAATTATTGCTTGGCGTAAATCTTGGCGGATTGGGAACAATTATCGCCTCCCTTGCAAGCCTGATTTCATTCCAGTACTACAAGGCGGCAGAGGGTGCAAAAACTATGCGATATATGGGAGTTTTCACCGTTGTCAATGTGGCATTGCTGGCGGCACTTCTTGGATTTACAGCAATAATCCGCAGTCTGGGGTGAATTTATGCTGACAGAAAATTTACTTTTCAGCTTAAATGCCTCAATGCCTATAGTCCTGCTGATGATATTCGGCTATATATGCAGAAAGGTTGATTTACTTGATGACCACACCACATCAAAGCTGAATAAATTCACCTTTAAAGCCGCATTGCCTGCCCTGCTTTTCAAGGACTTGTCAACGGCAGATTTTCGTGCAGTATGGGACGGGGAAATGGTGGGATTTTGCGTAATTGTCACCATTTTAAGCGTGGCAATTGCGGTGGTCTATTCGCTGTTTCACAAGGATAAGGCAGAGCGAGGAGAGATAATTCAGGCATCATACAGAAGCTCAGCGGCAGTTTTAGGAATAGCCTTTGTAAACAATATTTACGGGGAATCCTTAATGGCGGCACTAATGATAGTGGGAACTGTGCCGATTTATAATATAATAGCGGTGGCGGTTCTTGCAGCAACATCTCCCGACAAAAAGGGAGAGAGCAAAAAAATGCTGTTTTTTGACACATTAAAGGGAGTCGTAACCAATCCCATTATAATAGGTATAGCCGTGGGAATTTTATGGTCGCTTATTAAAATTCCACAGCCTGCCATAATGTCAAAAACTGTTGGCTATATGGCAAATATGGCGACACCCCTTTCGCTTATTGCTTTAGGTGCATCATTCAAAGTTGAGGAAGCAAAGAGCAAAGTAGGCATAACTGTTGGAATTTGCTTTATAAAGCTGATTTTATTCTGTGGAATTTTCCTGCCAATCGCTATAAATATGGGATTTCGAGGCGAAAAACTGGTAGCAGTTCTTGTAATGCTTGGAAGTGCCACAACAGGCAGCTGTTTTGTAATGGTAAAAAATTTCGGTCATAAGGGAACTATTACAGCCTTTGCAGTAATGCTCACCACCATTTGTTCAGCATTTACATTAACTTTGTGGCTGTTTTTACTGCGTTCAAAGGGATATATATGATTAACCCTTTATGTGGAGCAATAAATTCTCACAAAAAAACATTGAATTTTTAAAATATATGTGATATAATAAATATATTATGAAAAACATAGAAAAGCTGTTGGCGGAGCGAATAACCGCCTATAATAAATCTGAAAAGCTTGGGAGGGAAATCCACATATTTGAGGAAATTCCCTCCACAAACACATATGCAAAGGAGCTTGCGGCAAAGGGAGCCGCCCACGGCACAACGATTATTGCCGAAAGTCAGACAGGAGGAAAGGGCAGACTTGGCAGGAAATTCGAATCGCCGTCGGGTGCTGGCATTTATATGAGCGTCATAATCCGTCCCGAATTTAACATTTCCCTTGCCCCATTCATAACCTCAGCCGCAGCCGTAGCCGCAGCCGAATCCGCAGAAAAGCTGTGCGGAGAGAATATCCGCATAAAATGGGTAAATGACCTTTATCTCAACGGCAAAAAAATCTGTGGAATACTTACGGAATCGGCATTGAATACGAAGCTGAAAGCCCTTGATTATGCGGTAATCGGAATTGGTATAAATATCCGCAGATGTGAATTTCCCGAAGAAATAAGGGATATAGCAACATCAATCGAGGGAGAAACAGGAAAAATAATTGACAGAAATGAGCTTTGCGGAGAAATTCTCGGCAGGCTTGAATATTATCTTGAAAATATAGAAAATAAGGCACATCTTGGGGAATACCGCCGCCGAGAGCTGTTGACGGGCAATTACATCACAGCAAATACAGGAGGGGAAACGGTAGAGGGATTTGCGGCAGGAATTGACGACAACGCAAATCTGATATTGAGGCTTGCCGACGGCAGCGAAAAAAGCCTGTTTTCGGGAGAAGCCAATCTGTGCCGTATAAGGAGGCAGAAATGAATAAATACAAAAAGCTTGCGTCAAATACGCTGATATTTGCCATAGGAACATTCGGTTCGAAAATTCTTGTTATTCTTTTGTCACGACTTTACGCAAAGCATATAAATGCCTATGACAGCGGAATTAAGGACAACCTTGAAACCATAGCGTTATTTTTACAGCCAATATTCACATTTGCATTGCAGGAATATCTCATACGCTTCGGACTTGACCGAAATTATGATAAAAAGAAAGTATTCAGCACATCGGCTTGTATGACAATTGCAGGAATGATTGCATTGATAATTATAGTGCCTGGATTGCGGTTTATACCTATTCTCAACTTCATATCGGGATATTCGCTGATGCTTGCAATATACGTCTGCACCTCGTCATTGCGAATGTTATGCGCTCAGTTTGTTCGTTCAAGGGATTTGGTCAAGCTGTATGCCGTTGACGGAATAATCGCAACTCTCACCTTGCTTATATTCAGCTTTATCTTCATAGCAGGAATGAAAATGGGAGTCAAGGGATTTTTGCTTTCCGTTATTCTGTCGGACCTTTTATCCGTATTATTCCTTTATTTTTCCGCAAATCTTGGAGTTTTTTTCAGCGTAAGGGAGTTCAGCGTAAGCCTTGCAGGAAAGATGATGAAATTCGCCTTACCGCTTATTCCCACAATTGTAATGTGGACAGTAACAAGTATGTCAGACAAGCTTTTCCTCACAAATATGAGAAGTTCGAGGGTAGAGCTTGGATTATCGGCAACAGGAATATACGGCTATGCCAACAGAATACCAAATCTTGTATCAATGGTATCAACAATATTTTTTCAGGCTTGGAATATGTCAGCCATAACTGAAAACGAATCCGCCGACAGAGGAAAATTCTATCAGAGCGTGTATTCAGCATATGAAGCAATGCTGTTTATAGCGGCGGCAGGACTTATAATGATATGCAAGCCTATTACGAATTTCCTTGTTCCCGATGATAATTTCTCGGAATACGGCATAGTTTACATCTACACGCCAATTCTTATAGTAGCGGCAATATTTATGGCTCTCAATCAGTTTTTGGGAGGAATATATTCCGCAACAAAGCACACGCAAAACAGCTTTTGGACAAGCCTTACAGCCTGTGTGGCAAATCTTATCCTCAACTGGGCAATGATTCCCGTTATCGGCATACACGGTGCGGCAATTGCAACAGTTATGAGCTATTATCTTTGTTTCTGGGCAAGAATAATTGACGCAAGATATTATATACCCTTTAAGTTTGAGGCTTCACGTTCACTTATAAACACAGGCTTAGTAATTGCAATGAGCATAATTGTAATAAAAGCACCGCCAATGTGGATGATGTGGAATGTGCTTATATTTGCAATTGTAACTGTATACAATTTCAAGCCAATGCTTGCTACTGTGAAAAAGGTATTGAAAAAGTAAAAAGGAGGAATATTTATGCCAACACCACACAACAATGCGAAAAAGGGAGATATAGCCAAAACGGTGCTTATGCCGGGTGACCCCCTGAGAGCGAAATTCATTGCGGAAACATATCTTGAAAATCCCGTATGCTACAACGAGGTACGTGGTATGCTTGGATTTACAGGCACATATAAGGGAGTGCCTGTATCTGTGCAGGGAAGCGGAATGGGAATGCCCTCAATGGGAATTTATTCCCATGAACTTTACAATGAATATGACGTAGAAAACATCATACGCATTGGCACAGCAGGTTCAATTGCGGACAAAATCAATCTCCGAGAGATAATTATCGGAGTAAGTGCAAGCACAAATTCAAACTATGCTGCACAGTATCGCCTCCCGGGAACATACGCACCAACTGCCAGCTGGAAGCTTATAGCCGAGGCAGTAAAGGCAGCAGAGGCAAAGGGCTGCATTTATCACGCAGGAAATATCCTTTCATCTGATACATTCTACGACGACGCAAACAGCCTTGCAGAGTGGAATAAAATGGGAGTTCTTGCCATTGAAATGGAATCAGCGGCACTTTATATGAATGCGGCAAGAGCAGGCAAAAATGCACTTTGTATTCTTACAGTTTCGGATTGTCCGTTAAAGGGATTATCCACCACAGCTGAGGAGCGACAGACATCATTCCGTGATATGATGGAAATTGCCCTTGAAACAGCCATTAGCCTTTAGCTATTAGTTATTAGCCTTTAGCCATTAGCTTTTAGCCTTTAGAAAAAAAGCGGTAGATGAATTTCTACCGCTTTTTTGGCTATATACCGTAATTCTGTGTAGGGGCGGATATTATCCGCCCGTTTTAAATATATCATCAAATATAAGAAAAAAACGGCAGAAATAAATCTACCGTTTCAAAAAAGCTAATGGCTAAAGGCTAACAGCTAACGGCTTTAAAACAAAAAAACGGCAGAAACAAGTTCCACCGTTTTAATTAATCAGCCGCCCGCATAGCTAACAGCTAAAGGCTTTTAAACAATTACGCATTAAACAAACGGGTGTTCAGGGTGAATAACCGTTTTGAATGTGGGATTTTTCTCATGGATTTTCGCTGCCACAAGTTCAGCCGCTTCGTTGTCGTTGAATTTTGAATCAACAGGAATACACAGATCAAAGAGCAGAGTTGTAAAACTTTCAGCATTAACAATTCTGAAATCGTGGAGGGTGAAGTCCTTATCAACTGCAAGCATACATTCCTCTGCCAGCTTTTTCAGAGAATTTACCTGCTCATTATTCACTGCCACAGGGTCAAGATGAATTGTAACAATTGCCCCGAAATGCTCCTGCATATCCTTTTCGAGAATGTCGATAACCTCGTGTGCGTGGAGGAATTCGCAGTCCTCGGAGATTTCAGCGTGGAGGGTAATTATAAGCCGTCCCGGACCGTAATCGTGAATCATAAGGTCATGAGTTCCCACCACATCGGGATATTTTTTGATAAAGCCGTAAACGCTTTCCACAAATTCCTGTGAGGGAGCAGTTCCGAGAAGCAGGTCAACAGTTTCTTTAGCCGCCTTTAAGCCAGCCCATATAATGAGAGCCGACACTATGAGCGCTGCCCAGCCGTCAAGGGGAAAATCCCAGAATTTCGCACAAATCGTAGTGATGAAAACAAGACCTGTTGCCGCCGTATCGGAAATGCTGTCAAGAGCCGCCGCCTTAATAGCCGCAGAATTTATGGTATTTCCGATTTTTCGGTAAAACAGAAACAGCCACAGTTTCACAAGAATTGCAATTCCCAGAAGAATAAGGGTAATGGGGCGGAATTGCGGAATATCGGGATGAATGATTTTATCCACCGCAGTTTTGAAAAGCTCCACGCCCACAATCACAATCATAATATCAACGATAAATGCGGTTATGTATTCCATTCTGCCGTGACCGAGGGGATGTTTTTTATCAGCGTGCTTTGAGGATAGCCGAAATCCCAGCATAGTCACAACGGACGAACCTGCATCGGAGATGTTATTGAAAGCGTCAGCGATAATTGCCACAGCACCCGTGAAAATTCCCGTGAAAAGTTTCAGCAGGAAAAGGGCAATATTGGCGATAATTCCCGTAGTTCCCGACAGCATAGCGTAGTTGTTCCGCACATCGTTATTGCTTGTATTTTCATAGTCCTTTACAAATGAGCGTATTAAAAAGTTGGTGAGCATTAAATTCCGCCTTTCTACATATGGTCAAATTTTCGGTAGGCATTGGGGCTTAAACCTGTCTGCTGCCTGAATTGCCGCAGGAAATATTTATCGTCCTCATATCCGCATTTCTGAGCAATTCCTGGGAGGCTGAGAGAAGTTGTCATAAGGAGATATTTCGCAAAGAAAATACGGCTTCTGATTAAATCCTGATGAAAGCTTACACCGAAAGTGTTCTTATATGCCGCACGGAAGTGACCGCAGCTGAGGTGCATATCACGGCACTCATTTTCAGCGTCCCACCTTTTTTCGGGGTGCTTATACATTGCCATTCTGATTGAATTGAATTCATTGAAGTTCTGGGATTTCCGCAGGCAGCTTGCCTTGGTGGTCTTTTTGGTTATTTCTTCGGAAAGTGACCGCAGAATATCTTCGGGAACTGCATCAGCCGCAGAAATTGTCATACTGCTTATGAGAATATTCTCCGTTTCCTTTGCGGATTTGTAAACAGGAGAGTGATAAATCAGACTATGGAGCCTGTCGGAGATTTTTTCGTGATAATCCTCGTTGTGATTACCAATTATAATATATACGAACTGCTTGTCGGAAAGCTTTGCACAGATTGCATTTTTGTTAAGGGAAAGCTTACGCATACATTCAGCCGCCTCAATGTCAAGCTTGATTGAACTGCTTTTTTCGTCAATTCTTATTTCATCTTCAAGTATGCGTGTTTTCAGCATAACAGCCGATACCATATCTGATTTTTCCGCTTTTGAAAGGGCATTTGACAGCTCACGGATAAGTCCCTCACGGTTATACATACCCGTTGCCGTATCTCTGAATGCGGAAAGATTGTTGTATTCCAGCAGTTCATTGATGTCATTTTTCATACGAAGCACATTGAGGGCATTTACAGCTGAGTTTATCCAGCCTATTGCAACAGTGTCGTAGCCGTTGGGTTTGGTATACTGGAATATAAAATATCCGATTTCAATGCCATTTGAAAACATCGGTATGAAGTAGAGGTTTTTTTTATCTCCCGAACCGGGGAGGTCATCGGGAAAAAGCATTTTTCTTGTATAGTAATAGGGGTCAGAGGAAATCTGAACAGGACTTATAATGCGGTATAACGTCATCATTTCATCATTGGAGTTTTTATTCAAATCGGCTTTTTCTTTAAGTTCAGACCAATTTTCATAAAGGCAAAGGTATATGCCGTTTACATCTCTTATAAGATAGGAATAATCCTGCAAAGCACGTATATAGTCGCTCATAGAACGGCACATTGCAAGCTGATGTTCAAAATTTCCGCACATTGTCATATTGTTATAGAACTGAATACGGCGTACAGTCTGCAATTCCGTCATAATAAAGCTTTTATCACTTCCGCATGGACAGCTTTCACCTGCAACCATACAGCCGTCAATGGAAATATCCTCCACAGGTTCGGCGGTTATGAGATTATTGAGGATACTTACAGCCTTTGCACCTACATTGGCACGATTTCGGGAATATGTTGTAAGTATTGGGTGGTGGTAGTATCTTTCGCCCACGTATTCATAACCCACCACAGAGATATCTTTACCGACCTTTATGCCATTTTCAAATAGCTTATCAATAAGCCCATAAGCCATAAAGTCATTGGCACAGATAACCGCCTGCGGCATTTTTCTTGTGCCTTTCAGATATTCTTCTGCAAGGGCTTCACCTGTGTTTATCCAATAGTTGCCGTAGATTATTTTTTCATCGGGAAATGATATGCCCTTTTCTTCGAAAATATCCCTTACCCCCTGCACTCTCTCATGAGATGTGGCGAATTCTGTTTGTCCCGTAAGCATATCAATATCCGTATAGCCGTGAATCTCTATAAGATGACGTGCAATTCCCCGAAAATCCTCACGTATGTCATTGTTTACGCAGATAAATCCCTCGATATTTTCACCTGCAATCACCACAGGAATATCAAGCTGTCCCAGTCTTTCAAGAATCATAGGGCGTATATCCTTTTCGGAAATTGTTTCCGCCATAAGAATAATTCCGTCAAACCGTGGGGAATACAGCAATTCATAAATCTTGTTTTCAACTTCTATATTTGCGAAATATTCAAGATATGAAAGGTTGTGGATATTTGAAATAACCGATACGTTATAGCCGTATTTTTCCGCCTGTGCAATAATTCCCTCCAGCATTATCTTTTGTACCGACTCATAGGCTCTGCCGACAATAACACCAATCATAGGTTTTTTCTGCATAAAATCACCCCCGTATAAAAATGAATTTACACCAAAATTTCGGGTAGTAGCAATAAATGAACATTGTTTTGTTACTGAAAATTAATAAAAACAATCACTTTTTGCCATTTTTTAGTCATATATTGCTATTAAACCGCTATATATTGCTCTTTTATTATTTTATTATATCACATATTTTGAAAAAAATCAAGGAAAACATCTTCAAAATATCCACCTTTTCTGCAAATTGTGGGTTGTGAATGATGTGCGAATGGTGTATAATGTAATTAACGAATACGAAATACACAAAAAAAGTCAGTAATGTGATGTGATTATGACACCATTGCCGACGAGGAAAATTTTTATGAAGGGATGATTTATTTTGAACAGAAAGAAACTGATTGCTGCTGCTGTATCCGCTGCTGTCTTTGTAAGCAACTTCGCAGTAATGCCTCAGCTTGCAGGTATGCAGACTTACACAGTAAAAGCTGTAAGTGACAGCTTTGATGAAAACTATGACGGCTGGCATCACACAGAAATGGAAGAAATACTTGTTCCAACCGACGGTATGAACGGCACAAGAGGTCTGCTCGTAACAGGAAGAAATTCTTCCGCAGAGGGTGCTGCTTCATCTAAGGGATTTTACCTTAAAGGTGGAGAAAAGTACAAGTACAGCGTTAACGTAAAGGCTGATACAGATGAAAAATTCCACCTTTCACTTACTTATTTAGACGGCGAAACTCACGAGGAAACAACAGTTGAACTTGATTCAGCAAACGCAAAGGCTGGCGAGTGGACAAAGCTTTCATCAAGTTTCAAGGCTCCCGAGGGTGCATATGAATTTGAAATGAAAGTTACAACTGACAGCACAGCTGATTTCGCAATTGATGACTGTGTTGTTACAGCAAAGAACGGTGCTGCTGTACAGGCTGCGGGCAACGGTCTTAAAGAGGCATTTGCAGGCTACGGCTTCCGTGTAGGTAATATCCTCAACTATGCAACTATAAACGATTCTGCTATCAAGGCAAATTACATAAAGGATTTCAATGCAATCGAGGGCGAGAACGAAACAAAGCCCGATGCTACACTTGTTAAAAACGGTTCTACAAATACAGATGTAAAGGTTTCTCTTAACAGTTCAGCTGCAATTGCTGACTTCTGTATAAAGAATAATATGGGATTCCGTGGACACGTTCTTGCATGGCACAGCCAGACTCCACAGTGGTTCTTCAAGGATAACTGGCAGGACGGAGGAAACTGGGTAAGCGAAAGCGTTATGAAACAGCGTCTTGAAAGCTATATCAAGAATATATTTGCTGCATTCAAATCACAGTATCCTACCCTTGACCTTTACGCATATGACGTTGTAAACGAGGCTGTATCAGACGATTCAAACAGAACAAAGAACAACGGCGGTGCGAGAGTTCCGGGTTACGGCAACGGTGCATCACCATGGGTACAGGTTTACGGCGACAACGGCTTTATTGAGGACGCATTCACATATGCAAGAAAGTATGCTCCTTCAACTTGTAAGCTTTTCTACAACGACTATAACGAATACTGGGACCACAAGCGTGATTGTATCATCAATACTATCCTGAAACCTCTTAAAGCAAAGGGACTTATTGACGGTATGGGAATGCAGTCACACGTTCCCGCAAATGCAACAGGTTTTGCAGGAACTGACTCCTACTTACAGGCAATGGATATGTACCTTGCTCTCGGTCTTGAAGTTCAGGTTACAGAGCTTGATATTTCTGTTGAAAACGGAAAGTACAGCTACACAGACCAGGCTAACAAGTACAAGGCTATTTTCAAGCACGCTATGGAAGTCAACACAAGCGGCACTACACCCGGAAAGGTTACACTTATCCAGATGTGGGGACCAAACGACGCTAACTCATGGCTTAGTGCAGGTTCAAACGCTCTCCTCTACGATTCAAACAATAAGCCTAAGGAAGCTTATACAGCACTTATGAATCTCGGTGACGGAAACGGACCTATTGAGGGCGTTGGCGGAACAGTTGAACTTGAACCTAATGAGTTCGGCTGGTACTATCAGTGCGGATTTGAGGACGGCACAAGCAGCTGGTCAGAGCGTGGCGGAAATACTGTTGCACAGAGTTCTGATGAACACTATACAGAGTGGGGCAGCAATTCACTTTACGTTTCTGACAGAACAGAAACATGGCAGGGTGCAATTTATACTCTCAATTCTGCTGCATTCAAAGCTGGCGAGGCATACAGCTTCAGCGCTCACGTAAAGCAGAAGTCAGGTGAAAATGTCAAGTTCATGATGAAGATTGAGTATACTGACGGCAGCGGCGAAACAGCTTATGATGAAGTTGCAACAGTAATCGCTCCCAACGATACATGGGCTCAGCTTGTAAATACATCATACACAATTCCTGCTGACGCTACAGGCGTAAAAATCTACATTGAAACAGAAGAATCTCTCACAGATTTCTACATTGACGAGGCAATCGGTGCGGTAGATAAAACAGGTATTGCAGGCGAAGGACAGCCTGACATTCCCGATCAGCCAGGCACTTCAGGAAATCCCTCAGGAACATTCATTCTCGGCGATACAGACAAAAGCGGAAACCTCACAGTTTTCGATATGATAAATGCACGTAAGGTACTTGTCGGAACAATTACAGACGCTGATATTGTTAAGGCAGCTGACGTTGACCAAAGCGGCAAGGCTGAGGTAAATGACCTTGTTCTCTTACAGCAGTTCCTCCTCGGTGCAATTGATACATTCCCCAACAACAGACCTCCTGTTGATACAGCAGCTATGGAATCAATTTTCAAGAATCTCTCAATTAACAGCAGTTGGAAAAACGACGGCGAAAACAATGTCCTCTGGACACATCGTTTCGGTGCAGACCCAGGATTTATGGTATACAAGGACAGACTTTATGTATACACAACAAACGATGCTCCCGAATACAGAAGCGACGGAAAAATTCAGGTCAACACATACAACTCAGGAACAATCAACTGTTTCTCATCTGCTGACCTCGTAAACTGGACAGACCACGGTCCAATCCCCGTAGCAGGCAGAAACAGCAGAACAACAAACGGTGCAGCTAAGTGGGCAAGCTTTGCATGGGCTCCCGATGCAGCATGGAAAACAATCAACGGTAAGGATAAGTTCTTCCTTTACTTTGCAGACAGTGCAGGCGGTATCGGCGTTCTTACAGCTGACAGCCCCGAAGGACCTTACACAGACCCAATCGGAAAGGCACTTATCAACAAGAGTACATCAGGTTTCGGCGATGTAACATGGCTCTTTGACCCGGCTGTTCTCGTTGACGACGACGGCACAGGTTATCTCTATGTAGGCGGCGGTGTACCCGACGGCAAGGCTGCTGACCCAGGCACAGCAAGAGCAGTTAAGCTCACAGACAATATGACAGGTCTTGCAGGTTCAGCTGTAAAGATGAATCCTCCATATCTCTTTGAGGATTCAAGCATACTTAAAGTTGGCGATACATACTACTACTCATACTGCACAAACTGGAATACAGGCGGAAATCCCTACGGATTCGGCAATGCAGAAATCGGTGTAATGACTTCAACAAATCCCCTTGGACCATTCACATACAAGGGAATTGCATTAAAGAATCCTGCTTCATATAAGCTTGACGGCGGCGGAAATAACCACCACTCAATCGTTGAGTTCAAGGGCAAGTATTATATGCTTTACCACAGCCGTAACCTTTCAAGAGAGATGAACATTCAGGCTCTCAATTCTGACGGCACAATTGACCTTGGCGGTAACTATCGTTCACCTCACATTGACGAGGCAACATTCTCAAACGGTATGTTCTCAGCAACAGGTACAATGAAGGGCGTATCACAGATTGAAACACTCAATCCCTACACAACTGTACAGGCTGAAACAATGTCTAACCAGTCAAAGGGAATTACCACAAGCGGTCTTTGCGATACAAAGGTTATAGGCAAGAAGGGCGAGTGGACAAAGGTTAGCGGTGTTAACTTCAAGAACGGAACAGATTCTCTTACAATCAGAGCATCATCTTCAAACGGCGGAGCTATTAAAGTGTGTGTAGGCTCTCCCACAGGCGATGTAATCGGATATGCAGAACTCACATCTGCAATGGAGAATGTAACAGTTCCCACAGTAACAAATATGACAGGCACAAAGGACGTTTACTTCGTATTCAGCGGCGATGTTGAATTCGATTCATGGAGCGTCAAGTAAAAACATAGATATCTTATTTATTATCCCTCATAAATTGTTCATCGGGAGGTCACTCCCGATGAACGAAACTCTCTCAATTGGTTATATATTCTCTGCTTTCTGCACAATGGCGGAGGAATATAATATCCCTAAAAAAATAAAATGTAAGGGCAAGACAAATCAGAAAACCGGTCGTTTTGGGTTACGGCCGGCTTTTCACTTTTAGAGGTTAGAAGTGAGAGATTAGAGGTTAGAAAATATTTTTCAAATATATGACTATATTTGAATGATAAATGACAATTCTTCAAAAAATCCACCAAATCTTCAAATTGGTGGTTGTAAAATTTTTGTGAATGTGTTATAATAAAATTGCAAGATATCCGTTTTTTATGTTTAATAAACGAAAGGGATGAATAGTATGGAATTAAGAAAAACATTAACCAGAACTTTTTCAGCAGTTGCCGCTGCGGCTATGTTGGTCACAGGATTGGCAATTGTACCGATTGAAAACGAAACTCTCGAAACATCGGCAGCTGAAAGAGTAGTAATCGACACCACCACCGAGTACCAGACAATTAGGGGCTTCGGCGGTATCAACCACCCCGAATGGACAGGACAGGACCTCACTGAGTCACAGAGAAAAACAGCATTCGGAAACGGCGACAACCAGCTTGGTATGTCAATTCTCCGTGTGTTCGTAAACCCTGACAAGAATCAGTGGTCAAAGGCAGTTGCAACTGCAAAATACGCACAGTCACAGGGTGCAACAATTTTTGCTTCACCTTGGGAGCCGCCCTCAAATCTTGCTGAAAAAGGCACAGGCGGTGCAAGAGGCGGTAAACTTCACCTGCCTAAGTCAAATTATGCGGCTTACGCACAGCATCTTAACGATTTCGGTTCATATATGAAAAGTCAGGGAGTTGAGCTTTACTCAATTTCAGTTCAGAATGAGCCTGACTACGCTGACGAGTGGACAGCATGGTCATCGGACGAAACAACCGATTTCCTTGCAAATTATGCGGATAAAATCACAAGTACCCGTGTAATGTCCCCTGAAACTTTCCAGTATACAAACAAGGATTATTACACAAAAATCCTCAATAACTCAAAGGCTATGGCAAACTGTGACCTTTTCGGTACACATTTCTACGGCACACAGAGAAGTCAGATGGATTTCCCTGCACTTGAAAACTGCGGTAAGGAAATCTGGATGACAGAGGTGTATGTTCCAAACAGCCATGCAGATTCAAATAATATCTGGGATCAGGCTATTCAGGTATCTGAAAATATCCACAATGGACTTGTTGTGGGAAATATGAGTGCTTACGTATGGTGGTACATCAGAAGAAGCTACAGTCCAATGAGTGAGGACGGCTCAATTTCAAAGCGTGGCTACAATATGGCTCATTATTCCAAGTGGGTACGCCCGGGTGATATTCGTATTGCCGCAACTGAACAGCCTGCAAGCGGAGTTCTCGTTTCTGCTTATAAGAACGATAACAAGCAGGTTACTATCGTAGCTATCAACAAGAGTACAACAGGCTATGCACAGGAATTCACAATCGGCAGCGGCGAAAAAATCATTGACGTTGACCGCTGGAGAACAACTGCAAATGAAAATCTTGCACTTACAGAGGATTTGGAGAATGACGGTTCAAGCTTCTTTGCACAGCTTCCTGCAAGCTCTGTTACAACATTCGTTGTAAGCCTTGAGGGCAGCGGAGTTACTCCCGGTTCACAGCCTGACGAAAACGGCTATTACTACCACGATACATTTGAAAAGGACACTTTTGAATGGGCAGGCAGAGGCGACGCAACTGTTATGACAAGCGGCAGAACATTCTATGACGGTGCAGAGGCACTTCTCGTTCAGGACAGAGCTGCTGCATGGAACGGTACTGCAAAATCCCTCAATTCAAAGGTATTCAAGCCAGGCGAAACATACAGTTTCAGCACACTTGCAACATATTTTGACGGTGAAGCTTCAACAAAGTTCTTTATGAAGCTGCAATATGTAGGCTCTGACGGCGAAACACATTATGACCCGATTGCCGAGGGTGAAACAATCCCAGGCACTTGGGTACAGCTTGCAAATGCAAATTATAAAATCCCTGCTGACGCAACAGAAATGCAGATTTATGTTGAAACAGAGGAAGGCACAGAGAATTTCTATATTGATGAGGCAATTGGTGCAGTTGCAGGAACAAAGATTGACGGACCTGCTGCTCCCGTAATTCCCGAGCAGACTAATCCCCCTGCATCAACTCCGTCTGGAAATGATTTCATCGCAGGCGATGTAAACGGTGACAGCCGTGTTGATGTTTACGACCTTATCGCAATGAGAAAGGGCGTTACAGGCAGTTTCAGCAGCGATACAGCTGCATATGCGGCAGATGTAAACGCTGACGGTGAAAATTCCGTAGCTGACCTTGTACTTTTACAGCAGTTCCTCCTCGGTCAGAAAGTTGAGTTAAAAAAAGCTGAACCCGCAAAGGCTGAGTTAAAGACAATTTCCATTTATACTCCCGAAGTTGCAAAGCTTGTTTCAGAGTTTGAGCCTAACGACGCAAAGTCTGAAAAGGCTGGAGTTCAGTATGGAACAATCGTTTCAAAGAGCTATTATTCCGACTTCTGCAAGCGTGAGAAGCCTTATAACGTACTTCTCCCCGCAGGCTACACAGAGAGCAAGAAATACCCTGTAATGTACGTAATGCACGGTTACTGGGAAAATCAGGACAGAATGATTATCAAGGGCAACGGCACAATGTATACCAAGCAGATTATCGGTAACGCAATTGCCGAGGGTGCAGCTGAGGATATGATTGTTGTATTCCCCTACATCTATTCAAGCCAGTCACAGGCTGATTGTTCAGCAATGGACGACGCAAACAATATCGCTTATGACAACTTCGGAACAGTTCTCACAACTGAGCTTATGCCCCTTATCGAAAAGGAATACAGCGTAGCAACAGGCAGAGAGAACACAGCTATTACAGGCTTTTCAATGGGCGGCAGAGAGTCACTCAATATTGGTATGAAGTACCCCGATAAGTTTGGCTATGTTGGTGCAATCTGTGCAGCTCCAGGAGCAAGCGGTTCATTCAAGTTTGCATCTGAGGAAGCAGCTCCCTCGCTTATTTTCCTTACAGCAGGCAGCAATGACGAAGTAGTTTACACAACTCCCGAGGGTTATCACAACAACTTCACAAAGAATAATGTTCCTCACATCTGGCATTATGTAAATGGCGGTTATCACGGTGACAACAGCATTCACGCACATCTCTACAACTTTGTAAGATTTGCTTTCAAGGCTGATAATTAATTAAGAATTCAGGGCGGCAGTCTTAACGATTGCCGTCTATTTTTTGTTTGAAAGCCATTAGCCTTTTTAAAGCTGTTAGCTGTCAGCCATTAGCCATTAGCCATTAGCTGTTGGCAGGCGGATAATATCTTTTTTTAGCTTTTAGCTTTTCGGCAATGCGTAATTATTTTAAAGAGCCTATAGCTAATAGCTAATGGCTAAAGGCTAAAGGCTAAAGGCTAACGGCTTGATTGTTAGTATATACTAATTCGAAAATATTGCATTTCTGCGAAAAAAGTGCTATAATAAAATGTAGAACGACTTTTTTGAGGTAAAGTATGAAAAGAATTACAGTTATCACAGGTCATTACGGCTGCGGAAAGACAAATCTCTCTGTAAATCTCGCTGTGAAAGCGGCAGAAAAATGGGAAAAAGTCACCGTTGTTGACCTTGACCTTGTAAACCCATATTTCCGTACAGCTGATTTCAAAAAGCTGTTTGAAGAAAAGGGAATTAATCTCATTGCCCCCGATTTTGCCAATACAAACCTTGATGTCCCCTCGGTGCAGTTCGATATCGAGCTTCTTGCCGCAGGTGACGGATGCCTTATTATTGACGTTGGCGGCGATGACGCAGGTGCATTTGCCCTTGGCAGATACGCACAGGCTCTCAATAATCACATAGATGAACTTGAAATGCTCTATGTCATCAATCAGCGGAGAAATCTCACGGAAACAGCCGATGAAGCCGTTTCCCTTATGTATGAGATTGAAGCCGCTTCACGTATGAAGCATACAGCTGTTGTGAATAACACAAACCTCGGCTGTGAAACAACTGCGGAGATTATCGCACAATCTAAAAATTTTGCTGATGAAGTATCGGCAAAAACAGGACTTCCCCTTGCGTTTACAACTTGTCCCGAGGATTTGTGCAGCTCCCTTGAAAATAACGATATACTCCCCATAAAGGTTTTTGTAAAGCCTCTGTGGGAAATATAATGCCAATATTTCAGATAGAAAGTGTGGTGTAAGAATTGGCTAAAATGACTGTTATTACAGAACGCTGTAAGGGCTGCGGTCTTTGTACTGCTGCCTGCCCTAAGAAAATTGTTGAGCTTCAGAAAGAAAAGCGTAACAAGAAGGGCTATTTCTACGCTGTATGTACCGATCAGGACGCTTGTATAAGCTGTGCAATGTGTGCTGCTATGTGTCCCGATTGTGCAATCACTATCGAAAAGTAATTGAAAGGAGCTTAAAGCTTTGGAAAGAAATCTTATGAAGGGCAATGAAGCTCTTGCTGAGGCCGCTATCAGAGCAGGCTGTAAGTGCTTCTTCGGCTACCCTATCACACCACAGACAGAGCTTGCCGCATATATGGCAAAGCGTATGAATAAGGCAGGCGGCGTATTTTTACAGGCAGAGTCTGAAATTGCCGCTATCAATATGGTTCTTGGTGCAGCATCTACAGGTGTTCGTGCTATGACATCATCTTCATCCCCGGGAATTTCTCTCAAAAGCGAGGGTATTTCCTATATCGCAGGTTCTGACCTTCCTGCTGTAATCATCAACGTACAGCGTGGCGGTCCGGGACTTGGCGGAATTCAGCCATCACAGGCTGACTACTGGCAGGCTACAAAGGCTCTCGGTCACGGCGACTTCCACCTCCTCGTATATGCTCCTGCATCTGTACAGGAAATGGTTGATATGGTTGTAAAGGCATTTGATAAGGCTGATGAATACCGTATGCCTGCAATGATTCTCGCTGACGGACTTCTCGGACAGATGATGGAGCCTGTATCATTCCCTGAAATCAATGCAAATCCCACAGACAAGAGCAGCTGGGCTGCTGACGGTCACAAGGGCAAGAGAGCTCACCACATCGTAAACTCTCTCTACCTCAAGCCCGATGAGCTTGAAAAGTCCGTTGCTGACAGATTTGCAAGATATGAAACAATCAAGGAAAACGAAACTGACGCTGAGCTTTATCTCACAGAGGATTGCGACATTCTTCTTTGTGCATTCGGTGCAACTGCAAGAGTTGTAAAATCCGCTGTAAACGAGGCAAGAGCTATGGGTATCAAGGCTGGACTTTTCCGCCCCAAGACACTCTGGCCATTCCCTGTTAAGGAGCTTAACGAGGCTGCTAAGAGTGCTAAGAAGCTTCTCTCCGTTGAAATGTCAATGGGACAGATGATTGACGATATCAAGCTTGCTATCAACTGCTCCAAGCCCGTTGAATTCTACGGACGTACAGGCGGTATTATTCCTAACCCTGCTGAAATTCTGGCAGAAATCAAAAAAGTCGGAGGTGCTGAATAATGGCTGTAGTATTTGAAAGACCAAAGTCACTCCTTGATGTTCCTACACATTACTGCCCGGGCTGTACTCACGGTATCGTTCACAGACTCGTTGCTGAGGTTATGGACGAAATGGGTATCGAGGGCGATACAGTTGGCGTATGCCCTGTTGGATGCTCCGTTATGGCATATGACTATTTCGGCTGCGATATGATTGAAGCTCCCCACGGACGTGCTCCAGCTGTTGCAACAGGTGTTAAGCGTACAAATCCCGATAAGTTTGTATTTACATATCAGGGTGACGGTGACCTTGCAGCTATCGGTACAGCTGAAACTGTTCACGTTGCTACAAGAGGCGAAAATATCGTTGTTATCTTCATCAACAATACAATTTACGGTATGACAGGCGGACAGATGGCTCCTACAACACTTCCGGGACAGGTTACACAGACAACGCCTTTCGGACGTGACCCACAGCTTGCAGGTTATCCTGTAAGAGTATGCGAGATGCTTTCCACACTCACAGGTACAGCATATGCTCACCGTGTAGCAGTTGACAGCGTTCCCCATATCCGTGAAGCTAAGAAGGCTATCAGAAAAGCATTTGAAACACAGAAGGCAAAGAAGGGCTTCTCAATTGTTGAGGTTCTTTCAACTTGTCCTACAAACTGGGGACTTACTCCCACAGAGGCAATAAAAAGACTTCAGGACGAGATGATTCCCTATTATCCCCTTGGAGTATACAAGGATACAACAGAGGAGGGCAATGAATAATGGCAACAACAGAAATCATTCTTGCTGGATTTGGCGGACAGGGCGTACTTTTCGCAGGAAAAATCCTTGCATACTGCGGACTTGTTGACAATAAGGAGCTTTCATGGCTTCCCTCATACGGTCCTGAGATGCGTGGCGGTACAGCTAACTGCTCTGTATGTATTTCAGATGAGCCAATTGGTTCACCCCTCGTAATCAATCCTGATATTCTCATTGCAATGAATCAGCCCTCATTTGACAAGTTTGTCAATGATGTAAAGCCTGGCGGAAAGGTATTCTACGACAGCACACTTATTGATAATGAGTGTACACGTACAGATATTGAGATTTACGGTATTCCCTCATCACAGCTTGCAGATGCAAACGAGCTGAAGGGCGGTTCAAATATGATTCTCCTTGGCAAGACAATCAAGGAAACAGGAGTATTCACATTTGATACAATGAAGAAGTGCATTGAAAAGGTTGTACCTCCCACAAAGGCACAGCTTATTGCAAACAACTTCAAGGCTATTGAAATCGGTATGAACAACTGAATATAATGCGTAATGCGTAATTAATGGACGGCGGAATTTATTTCTGCCGTCTTTTTTATTTTATAGCCATTAGCCGTTAGCTTTTAGCTATTAGCATGTGTCCGCAATTTACGTAATATAGCCGATTTTATGTAGGGGCGGATATTATCCGCCCGTATTTTCTGCATTTTAAAACAATTACGCATTACGCATTACGAATTACGCATTAAAAAATGGCGGCAGGAAATAATTCCCACCGCCTGTAGATTATTATTTATTTATACTACCCTCTATTTCAATTTATACATTTTGATGCATCAAGGCATTCAAAATTGAAGGCGAGTAAAGTATCAAGAGAAGAAGCAAAGGTGATATAAGCGTTATCAAGAAAAGTCTTGATGCTGTCAAAAAAGCACTG